>CAJOJG010000023.1 GCA_905234655.1 uncultured Bacteroidales bacterium | reverse complement strand
GGCGGCTACCGTTTAAAGCCACAGCAACAGTTTTGCCAAGCCGAATCCGAAGTAAGTGCCTATTGCGTAGCCGAACAAGCCTACCGCGATGCCGGGTCCGATGACGGCTTTGTTGTGAAGCACGCCGCCCATCACAGGCGCAAATGGCGGGCTGCAAATCAATGATATACTTGTAGTTAACGTTGTGTCGGTGTCCACACGCATTATCGCATTGAACAATACGTGGAGTATCAACGTGCCAAACGTTACTATCGTGGTGAAAATGAAGATGTTGGTATCTACTTCCGACAAAACTTTGAGGCTCACCTGAGACGCCACCGCCACGCTGAATATGATTATGAAAAGTGTCCCGAGTTCAAAGGTGCGCTTGATTGCACGTACTTTTGGGTTGGTGGACGCAACAATCGCCAACAGCGAAATCGAGAGTATAAACACCGACTGGAACGAGCCTTCCAACACATACTTTGCAACAACTTTTGCAATGCCCGCGCCGAGAGCAATGATTATCACGGTAAGGAGCAACGCCTTGCCGAGGTCTTTGAGATTGTCGCGGCGAAAAAGGCCATAGAAAAGTTCGTGGTCGTGGTTTTCGATGTTGATTTCCAAATCGGCTTTTTCGCGGTCGTCCTTGAAGTCCGGAAGTATCGTGCGAAGCGTCCTTTTCCCGACGATAATCACAAAAAACAGGTAAATTGCGCTCGCCACTGTGCTGTACGCCGACACGATGAGGTATGTGGCGTCGTCAACGCCGAGAGCGATTTTGAGCGAGGCGAGGTTTGCATTGCCGCCGGTGTAGAGTCCCGACAACATCCCGCCCACCGCCGAATATGTCTCGGCATTGTCGCCGTTGCCATATATCAAGAATCCTATCACCACCGCAAGCGCGCAGCCGAGAAGCCCAGCCGCAGTGGATTTCAAGAATGGCGGGGCAAGTCGCGTCCACGATTTGATGTCGGCAGAGAATAGCAGCAACGGTATCGCAAACGGTATCGCCGCCGCCGCAACATTGGTCTGCAAGGCGTGTGTAGCCTCGTCGTCGGGCACGATGCCCGTAAGCCCGAGCGCACAGCCAAAAACATACGCCACGATGATGCTGCCCACCTTGTTGAGGACGGGAAACTTGTACGTAAGCCACAGTATCAACAGCGGCAACAGAAGGCAGATGAGGATTATAAGCATAACCTAATTGAAAAGCCGGTGGAGTATGTCGCCCCGCCGGCTTTGTTTTGGAATCCGATTAGACTGGGCTTACTTGTTTCCCCAGAAGAGTTTGATGTCGTTGTCGGCGAGCTTGGTGTCGTCGGGGGTATATACCTGCACCTTTACGCCGTAGTTTTCCATCACCTTCTTCTCAAATTCGTCGATGGTCCACTCGGGGTTGATGGTGATTTCGCCAGACTTGTCAGCATTGTCGTCCTGACGCACTGCGCTGATGAGGTCGTCGTCGTCAACGAAATGGTTTTGCGTGTTATATACGCGGAGGGCGAATCCGTAGGTTTCCTTGAAGTTTTCGCGGACGGTCTTCACCTTCATGCGGCCGTCGATCTTGAGCGACTTGCCGGAGATGATTTTCAGGTCGTTGTCGGCGAGGGCGGTGTCGTCCTGCGTATAGACCTGGACCTTGATGCCGAATGTCGCCATGAAGTTCTTCTCAAACTCGTCAACAGTCCACTCGGGGTCGATGTTGAACTCGCCCGACTTGTCTGCCTCGGCGTCCTGGCGCACGTTGGCGAGAAGGAGTTCTTCGTCGACGAAATGGTTCTGAGTGTTGTACACGCGGAGCGCATATCCAAATGTCCTCTTGAAATCGGCCTTCAAGGTCTTCACCTTCATGCGGCCATCTACTTTAAGTCCTTCCATTTTTTTATGTGAATTAGTTTTGTTTAATTGTTGATGAAATTTTCGTGTGCCAATTTACAAAGGATTTGCGAATTGTGCAAAAAAATTTTTGAATATTTTTGCGCAAAAAAATGGCAACGAATATTCGCCGCCACTTTTTTTATATTGTAGCCATCGATTACTTGCTGAAATCCCTCTTGTCAAGCACGTGCTTTGCCTTGCCCGTGGAACGCTCGATGCCGAAAGGCTCGAGGACGCGGATGTTGGGTTTGATGCCCACCATGCTGACAATCTGGCTGAACAACGGCTTGACGTACTCGGCCTGTTTTTGCGGGTCGGCGGTGTAGAGGTCGGCGCGAAGTTCCACGTCGAGGTCGAAGGTGTCCTCGTTGTTTTTGCGGTCCACAGTGATGAAATAGTAGGGCTGGAATGCCGGAAATTCCGTCAGGCAAGCCTCAATCTGCGACGGGAACACGTTGACGCCACGGATGATGAGCATGTCGTCCGAGCGTCCGAGAATCCTGTCCATCCTAACGGCGGTGCGTCCGCACTTGCACTTGTCGTATATCAGGCGCGTCAGGTCGCGTGTGCGGTAGCGAATGATTGGCATCGCCTCTTTGCACAGCGAGGTGAATACGAGTTCGCCAAATTCGCCGGGCGCAACGGGCTGCAAGGTCTCGGGGTTGATGATTTCCGGGAAAAACATGTCTTCCCACAGGTGTGTGCCGTCCTGGTACTCGCACTCGCCGCCGACGCCCGGGCCGCACATCTCGGTCAGTCCGTAGATGTCGTAAGCCTTGATGTGAAGTTTTTCTTCGAGTTCCTTGCGCATGCCCTCGGTCCACGGCTCTGCGCCGAAGAAGCCGGCTTTGAGCTTCATCTTGTCTATCGACACTTGGTCGCTGTTGTGGATGGCCTCGGCGAGCCTCATCGCGTAAGACGGCGTGCATGCCAATACCGTCGTCCCAAAATCTTGCATGAGCATGATTTGTTTTTCGGTTTTGCCTGCGGATGTGGGAAGCTGCACCGCGCCGAGTTTTGCCGCGCCGTCGTGTGCGCCAAGTCCGCCGGTGAAAAGTCCGTAGCCATACGAAACTTGGACCATGTCGCCCGCCTTGACGCCGCCCGCGGCCATCACACGCGCAACGCCTTCCGCCCACATGTCGATGTCGTTTTTGGTGTAGGTGTCAACGACAGGCTTGCCCGTGGTGCCGCTCGATGCGTGTATCCTCACTACTTGGTCTTGCGGAACTACCTGCAAGCCAAACGGATACTCGTCCCTGAGGTCGTGCTTGGTGGTGAAGGGCAGTTTGGCGATGTCGTCGATGGACTTGATGTCGTCGGGCGTGATGCCGAGTTCGTCCATTTTGCGTTTGTAAAACGGCGACTTCTCGTAGCATGTCTTCACGGTCGCCTTTAGCCTCCCGCTCTGGAGGGCGCGCATATCCTCGCGGGACATGCACTCGTACTTTGCGTTGTATATCATTTTTATGATGTGTTGTTTGTTTGTCTGGAATTATTGCAATGCGTCATACTGCATCGCGTCTTTCTTGCGGTATCCCTGTCCGGCGGCGATTGCGATCAGTTTGCCGTCCTGGTTGGTGATTTCGACGTCGCAATACGGGATTTTAGGATGGTTGAAGCGTTCCCTGGCGGTGGCGGTGAGGTGGTCGCCCTTCTGCGCCGACTGCAAGTAGGTGATGTTGTTTTGGATTCCAAAGGTCAGCTGCCCGTGGCTGTTCATCACTGCGGCGATGGCGAGGTCGGCGAGGGTGAACAACGCCCCGCCCTGGCATACGCCCCCGCCGTTCAGATGCCGTTCTTCCACAGTCATCTCTGCCTTTGCAACACCTTCGGCCACCTCTGTGAGGGACATCCCCGACGAGGCGGCGTACCTGTCGTTGGTATTGAGTATCTCTTTTAATGTCATGGTCTTGTTACAATTTTTGTCGGCCGTAAAATTAGACATTTTTTTGAAAACTGCAAAAATTTAAACGCCGTTAAGTGTTTTTTAGGAAATATGAAAATTCCGCACAAATGTTGCCAAAAAGGTTGTAACTCTATAACCTTTTTAGGTATTTTTTGAAAAAAGTGCTATTTTTTTGGATAACTAAAATAAATATCATAATTTTACCACCCAAAAAGGTGGTAATACTACCACCTTTTAGAGTGGCATTTTATGAAAACAAGCGAAAAAATACAAAATTTATTTGACAAATGGCAATCGCTGCAACCGCTTTCAGAAGCTGACAAAAAGCGTCTTAGCCGCAAGTTTACTGTTGATTTCAATTACAACAGCAACCACATCGAAGGCAACACGCTCACGTATGGTCAGACGGAGCTGTTGCTCCTCTTTGGCAAAGTAATAGGCGAGGCAGATGCCAAAGATGTCATTGACATGACAGCGAGCAACGTAAGCCTCAAAATGATGTCGGAGGAGACGTTGTCCAACAATCCTCTGACCCAAAATTTCATCCGCACGCTCCACAAGACCCTTTTGCGCGAAGACTATACCGTCCATAAAAACCTTCCCGGCGGCTACACAACGAGTTACGTGATTCACGCGGGGCAGTACAAGACACGTCCAAACAGCGTAATAACACGTTACGGCGACCGTTTCGACTACGCATCGCCAGAGGAAACTCCCGCGCTCATGAGCGACCTCGTGGATTGGTACAACAATGAAGAACAGAAAGGCGAAATGTCCGCAATTGATTTGGCGATTTTGTTTCATTACCGCTATATCCGCATACACCCCTTTGAGGACGGCAACGGGCGTATTGCACGATTGATGGTCAACTACATTCTTGCACGGCACGGCTACCCGATGATTGTAGTGCGCAGCCGCAAAAAGCATGCATATCTCGAAGCACTCCACAAGGCGGATATGAAAGTCGGCACTGCACCTTCCGACGGTGCAAAAGCCTCACTCGCCCAAATACGTCCGTTTCAGAAATATATGGACGCCCTCATTATTTCCGAAATAGAAAACGACATACTTTTTGTGACCGAAAAATCCGAGGACATCTGGTGGTATGACGGCGAAAGGATTATTTTCAACACCCCTAACTACGGAATAATTCTCCGTGAACTTCAAGTGGAACCTGAATTAACCTACGCCGAACTCCAAGAAGTCACAAACATTAACCTTTCGGCACTTCAAAAATTGATGCAGTCGTTGGCGGGAAAAGGTTACATCGAAAAAAGCGACAAGCACGGCTGGCGCGTCTTCATCACGCCGTCAATGTGAACTCAGTCCTTCCGCGACACAATGATGAACACCAACGCCACGATGCCCAATATCAGCGGATAATACAAATACCGGATGATGTCTATCGGCGTTACAGATGCCAGAGCCGACGCCATGAGCAACTGTGCGCCGTATGGGATAAGCCCCTGCGCAAAGCATGAGAACGTGTCCAACAGCGACGCCGACCGCCGTGGCGAGATGCCATATTTATCAGCAATGTCCTTCGCGACCGGGCCGGCAGTGAGAATCGCGATAGTGTTGTTCGCGGTGCAAATATCCGTGACAGCCACCAAAAGACCGATGCAAAGTTCCGCGCCGCGCCGGGACTTGACCCTCGAAGTCAGGACGCGCGTCAGGTAGTCGAGACCGCCATTGTGACGTATCAAGCCCAACATGCCGCCAGCGAGGAGCGTGACAATGATAAGTTCGCCCATGCCCATGATTCCGTCGCCCATCGACTGCACCAGCCCCGGCAGGTCATAGCTTGACGACGCAAGCCCGACCGCAGCCGTCAGCACGATTCCACCGGCAAGGACTGTCATCACGTTAACCCCCATGAGCGCGGTCACGAGGACGGCGAGGTACGGCACCACCTTTATATATTGAATCTCGCCGCCTACATCAGGAGTACTGACGCCGCTGCCCATAAAAAAGCAAATCACAAGCATCACAGCCGCCGCAGGGAACACGATCCGCGCATTGGCCTTGAACTTGTCGCGCATCTCGCATCCCTGAGTCTTAGTCGCGACGACGGTGGTGTCGGAGATGAAACTGAGATTGTCGCCGAAAAACGCGCCACCGACCACGACCGCCGTGACCATCGGCACACTCGCGCCAATCTGTTGGGCAATGCCGACCGCCACTGGCGTCAAAGCCACAATCGTGCCGACCGAAGTGCCGACCGAGATGCTTATGAAGCACGACGCGAGGAACAGCCCCGGGATTATGAACGACGACGGCAAGAGCCACAGCGCGACTTTGACCGTAGCGTCCACCGCGCCCATAGCCTGCGCCGACTTCGCAAACGCGCCAGCCAGCACAAAAATCCAAATCATCATCAGCAAGTTCTTGTCGCCCGCGCCCGACGAGAAAACCTCGACACGCTCCTCAAGCCTCAGCCCCCGCGAAATCAAAACGCCATAGACGCAACTCACCATAAACGCCACTGTCACTGGCACTTTATAAAAATCGTCGAGATATATCGACAGCCCCAAGTACACCGCCACAAAAAGCATCAGCGGCGACAGCGAAAACCAATTGTACTTCGTAGTCATTGTAGTTCAGATTGAGGAGTTTTTTTTGTTGTTATTGAGGATAATGAGCATCACGGCAGTGAGAATCATAGCCATGCCGAGTATGAGTTTGCCGGTGAGGTGTTCGCCAAACACCATTACGCCGATGCAGACGGCGGTCAGCGGCTCGAGCGCGCCCATTATAGCCGCCGGGGTCGAGCCGACGAGTTTGATGGATATGTTAATGAAAATCAGTGACAATACCGTCGGGAAAAGTCCCAACTGTGCCGACCACAACGCCGCGCGCGCCGACGGCAAGAGTTGGAGTCCGCCACACAGCCCGAACTCGCCAGCCACAAACAGCGCAAACACCGCCACGACTGCCACATAGAACGTCAGCGTTATGGACGAAATCTTGACATCGAGCCTGTTAATCGCCACAATATAAACCGCATACGTCAGCGACGACGCCAAGACAAGCACGACGCCCATGACACTCGCGCCGCCCTCGCCATGACTTAGCATGACGACACCCGCCACAGCCAAAACAAGCGACGTGACTGTGGAAACCGTCACCCTCTCATGGAAAAACACAGTCATAATCACGGCGACCATGATTGGGTAACTGAACAGGATTGTAGAAGCCATGCCAGCGTCCATGTAGTTAAAACTCAAGAACAGCAGCAGCGACGAGCTTACAAAAAACAGCCCCAAGCCCAAGCACACGGCATACTCCTTTTTAGCGAGCCTGAAACTCCGCCTCGAAGCAACCATGACCACCGCCATCATCAGGACTGCCCAAACATAGCGGTAAAAAACAGTTGACATTGCGTTGAGCCCCTCCTGGTAGCAGTACAACGCGCCGAGCGGGTTTGTGCCGTAACATATCGACGCAAAAATTCCCGCCAAAATTCCTTTTGTCTTCATTCTTGTCTAAACGTGTAAAAACCAACGCGCAAAGTTAACCAAAATTTTTTTCAAAAAAAACCGCCAAAAGTGTTCCATTAATCTTAAATAAGTGATATATTCGCACAAAATTTTTAACAAACATACATAAAATCTTAATCATCTGATAATCAAAATGATAGATCGCGACGACTTCATCCCTGACGCGGAATGGGCCCGATTCAGGGAGGTCAGCAAAGATTTTCCGACGCCCAATGTGTTCGTCAACCTCGACACCATCGAGACCGAATACAACAGACTTCTTAAGACGTTCCCATACGGCAATGTCTACTACGCCGTGAAGGCCAACCCCGGAATCCCGGTCATCAGGCTTTTGGGACGGCTGGGCGCATGTTTCGACATAGCCTCGCGCTACGAACTCGACGACGTGCTCTCGCAGGGCATATCACCAGAGCGAATCTCCTACGGCAACACGATTAAGAAGGCTGTGGACGTGGAATACTTCTACCAGAAAGGGGTGAGGATGTTTGCCACCGACTCCAAGGACGACCTCAAGAACATCGCCGAAAAAGCCCCTGGGTCCAAGGTTTTCGTAAGGATACTCATCGAAAACTCCTCCACCGCCGACTGGCCGCTCTCCCGCAAATTCGGATGCCACCCCGACATGGCGTACAACCTCCTCGTCTGGGCCAAGGAACGCGGACTTGAGCCATACGGCATCAGTTTCCACGTAGGCAGCCAGCAACGCGACATCGGACAGTGGGACGACGCAATATCAAGGACCAAATACCTATTCGAATCCATCGAGGAAGAAGAGGGCATCAAACTCAAGATGATCAACATGGGCGGCGGCTTCCCAGCCAAGTACATCCACCCCTGCAACGAGCTCTCCGACTACGCCTCCGAAATCACCCGCTACCTCAACGACGACTTCGCCGAGGAAGTGCCTAAAATCGTCTTCGAGCCGGGACGCTCCCTCGTGGGCAACGCCGGCATCCTCACGTCGGAAGTAGTGCTGATCTCGCGCAAAAACAACACGTCGCTCTCGCGCTGGGTCTATCTCGACTGCGGACTCTTCAACGGACTTACCGAGACCCTCGGCGAGGCCATCAAGTATCCCGTCATCACCGACAAGGACAAGGGCAAATGCGGCGAAGTAATCCTCGCCGGTCCCACCTGCGACAGCACCGACATAATGTACGAGGACACCAAATACAAGCTCCCAATCGACCTCAAAATCGGCGACAAAGTCTATTGGCTCACCACCGGCGCATACACCGGCTCATACGCCAGCGTCGGCTTCAACGGTTTCCCGCCCATCAAGACCTACTATTACGACAAAAATGCCATCTACGACATAGATGGCAATGTGGTGAAAGAATTGGCGTAATGTGGTAGAGACGTTTCCTGAAACGTGATTTGGCAGAGACCTTTCATGAAACGCCTCTACATTGCAAAACATCATTTTTTAATCAAATTCAGAATCTTCTTTGCGTCGGAATCTCCTTCCGACGCTTCTTTTTTCAAATCCTTCATGATTTTTGCGCCGCCGTCGGGGTTGTTGACGGCTTGGACGAAGAGTTCCTTGGCCTTCGACGCGTCCTCGGCTACGCCCTTGCCTTTCAGGTAACACTTGCCGAGTGCAAACTGCGCGTCGGCGTTGCCCTGGGCGGCACTTTTCCCAAACCATTGGAAGGCGGCGTTGATGTCCTTGGTGCAGCCGTCGCCCTTCTTGTACGACTTGCCGAGTTGGTACTGCGCCTTGGCGTTGCCCTGTTCGGCGGATTTCTTGTACCACTCGAAAGCCTTGCTCTCGTTCTCTACTACGCCCTCGCCCTTGTCGTAGGCGCGTCCGAGCTGGTACTGCGCCTTGGCGTGTCCCTGTCCGGCTGCCTGTTGGTAAAACTTGACGGCGGTCTTGGCGTTTTTCGTAACGCCGTTGCCCTTCTCGTAACACTTGCCAAGATAATACTGCGCCTTTGCATAGCCCATGTCGGCGGCGCGGCGGAAATTCTCGACAGCCACAGAATAATTCTCGGACGAATAGGCTGACTTACCCGCCTTATAAAGTTCATCGGCACCCTGAGCCGACACAGCCACCGACACCATAAGCATCACGGCGGCCATCAATGATGAAAATAAAGTTCTCATATCTACTTGTTTTATTTAGAATAATACATCGCAAAGATATAAAGTTGCAATCAAAAAAAACATCAAAATCTCTTTAATAATGTTTACGCCAAGTTAACGAGAATGTTAAAATCCGCATTTTAAGTAAAGTATAATCGACACGAGCAAGAGGGAATAATCAAAGCAAACTTTACACAAAAAGCCCAAAAACAAAAAAATGCAAAAAAAAATAAAAAATTTTAACATTGATTTTGAACATCTTACGCAAAATATGTAAAGTACATCCAACATTTGCCCCAAAAAAATCTTGAAAATACATTTTATTTACATTAATTTTACACTCACTAATTGATGTTTATCAAACAACGACAAGAATTTTATTTAATTTTACTATAATTTAACCAAATTACACGTTTTATGAGAAAACTGTTTTTGCTGGGATTATTCATACTGATGATCCCGTTTGCACTAAGCGCGCAAAACATCCGGGTCTCCGGAAAGGTGCTTGATGCAGACAATGGACCCCTGCCGGGTGTCAACGTCGTACAGACGGGCACCACAAACGGCACAATTACTGACATTGACGGCAACTACTCCATCGAAGTGCCGTCGGACGCCACACTAACCTTCTCCTACATCGGTTTCACGAACCACGTGGAAAACGTCAATGGCCGCACATCGATCCCGCCCATCACCCTCCAGTCGGACGACAAGGAAATTGAGCAGGTTGTTGTCGTCGGCTACGGCACAATGAAGAAATCCGATGTCTCCGGCTCCGTAGTTTCAGTCGACACAAAAGACATGATGAAACGCGCTCCCGCAAACGTAAACCAAGGCCTCCAAGGCGCGGCCGCAGGTGTCATGGTAACGGCACAGGACGGCTCTCCGGATGGCAAGTCGCAGGTGCGCATCCGTGGTGTCGCCACCATCAACGGCTCGGCACAACCCCTCTACGTAGTTGACGGCGTACAGGTAGGCACAAACGCAGACTTCCTCAACCCCGCCGACATCGAGAGCATGGAAGTCTTGAAAGACGCTTCCGCAACAGCAATATACGGTTCTGCCGGCGCAAACGGCGTAATCATGATTACCACAAAGCACGGCACCAAGGGCAAAGCTCGCTTCGACTTCTCCGCAGACTTCGGCATACAGACTTTGGCTTATAAACTCGACGTCCTCAGCGTAGACGAATACGCCAAGTTCATACGAGACACACGCGCAAACGACGGACTCTCCCTCTATAACCAAATTTGGGACGAACAATACGACGGTCAACGCAACTCCATCGACTGGCAAGACCAACTCACCGACGCTGCATTCAAGGAACAATACACGATGTCTGTCTCCGGCGGAAACGAGAAGAGCCAGACATCCTTCTCGACTTCTTACTTGAAAAACAAAGGCATCATCACGAACTCACAATACGAGCGCCTGACCGCCCGCGTAAACAACAAGACCGAAATCAACGACTTCCTCGAAGTCGGCGGCGACATCAACTACGTCTACACAAGGAGTTTTGGCGCATACGGCCGCCAAGGCAACACATTCAACCTTTCGTCTCAGAGAGACTTGGCATTCCTATCGCCATCGATGGACTACATCGACGCTAACGGCAACCTCCAGCACGTAAACGCCGAGAACCCCGACGGCTCATTCGGCCTCGGCATCCTCGGCAAGGACGCCAACGAGTTCCAAGCCGGAACACTCAACAACCCCTACGCAATCGTTAAGGAAAACAACGCCGACAACCGCTCCAACAGGGTGTTCACATCGGCATACGCACAAATCAACATCGTCAAGGGCTTGACTTTCAAGACTGTAGGCTCTTTTAACTTCTATTCATCGGACTGGAACAACTTCACATACCTACAGAACCGCTACAACATAGACCCCATCACCGGACAATACTATGACGCATATTCTACCGAGAGAGGAGTAGACCAAGGCGACGTTCCGAAGGAACACTCTACAAACTCATTCGGACTGTCGCAAAGCCAATCCACGACAATCGGCATCGAGAACTACTTCAACTACAACTGGAAGAACGACATCGTGAACATCAACGCAATGCTCGGCCAAGAAGCTTCGAACTCCTGGGGCGCCTGGGTCAATGCAAGCACACAAGGATTCAAACAGCAGACCATGCGCCAGATTGGACTTTCAGACGACACAAAGAACGGAAACGGCGGCTTTAACGCAAAAGTCAGGGGAGTTTCCTACTTCGGTCGTGTAACAGCAAGCCTCTTTGACAAATACGTCGTCACAGCCACCATACGCCGCGACGGTTCTTCTAACTTCGGCACGGGCAACAGGTTCGGCGTGTTCCCCTCGGCAGCATTGGCATGGAGAATCTCTCAAGAAGATTTCCTGAAAGACAACGAAATCATCAACAACCTCAAACTCCGCCTCGGCTGGGGTCAGACCGGCAACTCGGGCGGCGCGACCAACCTTTCTTGTTTACAGACTGCCATGACCACTTACAACGGAAAGCAACTTCTCTACGGCTTCTATCAGCAGGACGGCGGCATGGGATTGACAAACGGCATCCAGACCACAACTGCAGGTGCAAGGGTTGTCGTTGTTGACACCGACCTCAAGTGGGAGACCAACGAACAGACCAACGTAGGTATCGACTTGGGCCTGCTCAACGGTCAAATCAACGTAACAGCCGACTACTTCATCCGTAAGTCAAAAGACCTTCTCCTTACAAGGAACCTCGCAGCATCTTCAGGTGTCCAGACTCTCTACACCAACTACGGCGAAATCGAGAACAAAGGCTTCGAGTTCCAAATCAATTGGCAAAAACGCATCCACGACTGGAACTTCAACGTAGCCCTCACAGGCTCCACACTGAAGAACAAAGTCAAGAAGATGGGCGAACCCCAGTTCTTCACTAACGACCACGGCACCAACGACCCGGCATTCCAAAGCGGCTCGTCCGTGGACGGCACCAACCAAGGCTGTATCGGCGCAGCTTCCGGCTACAAGTGGGGCGACCACTCAGTTGCCATGGAGGGCGAAGCAGTCGGCTCATACTACGGCTATGTAGTAGAAGGCATCTTCAAAGACCAAGAAGAAATAGACGCAGCAAACCACCACGCATACGAACGTGCCGTCGAACTGGGCAACGACAAAACAGGAGATGGAAAGACGTTGAAAGAGTTCGAGACAATCGAACCCGACGGCTCTGTCACAGAAGTTAAAGATGGCAACTTCCACTACCAGTTCCTGTCCAAAGACGACCACGCCGACGAACGCACGCTCCCTGGCGACTACAAGTACGCAGACCTCAACGGCGACGGCCAGATTACCGAAGACGACCGTACAATCCTGGGCAACGGTTTCCCGAAATTCAACTATGGCATCAACATCAACGTTGCATGGAAAAACTTTGATTTCTCCCTCTACGGCTACGGCGTAGCTGGACTCGACCTCCTCTCCTACTCCGCAATGCGTCTTTCTGTTGCCTACATCGGTGATGACGGCTGTATCCCCAACACACTGAAGGACAACGACTACTGGACACCGGACAACCTTGGTGCAGACCTTCCTCGTCTCTCCATGACAGACGGCAACTGGAACAGAAGGGTTTCTTCCGCATGGGTTAAGAAAGCCGACTACTTCAAGATTTCCAACATTCAGATCGGCTACACCTTCGACAAAAAGCTCATCGAACCTCTCAAACTCACCAACGCAAGGGTTTACTTCGCCATCTCCAACTTGGCTCTCTTCTCGCCCTACAAGAAGTACGGCGATCCTGAGTGCGGTCAGGGCTGCGTATTGTACACCGGTTTGGATAGCGGACGTTACCCGAACCCAAGGACATTCCAATTTGGTGTAAGTTTCTCATTCTAACCTAATCCAACAATATTGTAACAGGAACTAATATGAAACATCTTAATAAAATATTGACATTAGCTCTCGGCGCGGGAGTAATGTTGACCTCGCAGTCTTGCAAGGAAAGCTACCTGGATGTCGACCACTACGACATCCTGGGCGCCGACTACCTGACTGAATCAGACGAACACTTCGAGGATGGCCTCTTGTCATGCTACGCCAACATGAACCAGATGATTAACGAGGATTCCATGAAACCTTGGCTTTGGTTCTCGGGACACCCGACAATGGACACACAAGCAACAGGCTGGGACAAATCTTGGCTCACACAATCCTGGTCGGCAGACCAGCAGGAGATGTACGCCGAATGGCGTCGCCTCTATGACGGCATCTCGCTCTGCAACAAGATACTCGAACTCTGTGACCAAAATGAAGGCAATATCTCCAAAGAGATGGTTGCGAAGGCAAAAGCCGAGGCAAGCGCATTGAAAGGGTTCTACTTCTTCCTTTGCTGCCAGACATGGGGCAATGTGCCGATTATGAAAGTCGGCCAAGACTTCAACGACCTGCCCGGAAATCAGAACAACGCAGTGGAAGCCCTTGGCGCAGCAATCGACGACCTCAAGTACGCATACGAAAACCTGGACTGGAAACCATCCAATGGTCAGTACGGACGCGCCACAAAAGGCATGGCGGGCTCGTTCTTGGCAGAGGCTTACCTCTGGAGGGCATACCGCAATGGCAACAAGAGCGGAAATGACGCAGACGTCCAGCAAGCAAAAACAGTACTCAAGGACATCATTGACAACGGTCCATACGCACTCCAAGAATCGTTCACAACACTGTTCGACCCATTGGCATGGAACAAAGAGTCCATTTGGGAAGAAGTAATGGACGAAGGCGACAAGTCCAAAGAATGGAGTGGCTTCCACACAAACGCCCACGGCTGGACTGACAACTATGCAGCAAACCCTGCCGGCAACGGTGGCTGGGGTACTCTCTACCTCTCTTGGGAATGGTACGCATGCTATGAGAAAGGCGACAAGCGTCGCGACGGCTCCGCTTGTACCGACATCATTGACAATTGGGGCACATACACCGACCGTATCACCGGCGAGCCGCTCTCACAGACTGCAAAATCCGAATACTGCCACGGCAAGAATCCCTATCAGGATAATTTGAAAGGAACAGCTCACTCGTTCCACTGCAACACTGGCGGCGACCGTGCACCGGCAGTATGGTCTATCAAATGGTGGAGAACCGGCAAAAACACTTGGTGGTCTCAGATTTGGAATCCCGCACACGTCTACTGGAAACGTTACGCAGACGTACTCCTGACATACGCGGAGTGCTGTTTCCGTACAAATGACGCGTCAACGGGCTGGGAGTATGTCAACAAGGTTCGCAAACGCGCTTTTGGCGAACTCGAGACAGATATTACAGGCTTGAACAACAAGTACGGCCAGTACTACTTCGAATACTTCACCCGTGAAAAGGGCAATGCCGGTCTTGACTTCAATGCCGACGATTTCAAAGACGGCGACAATTACAAGTACCCGATTCCATTCGGTTCCAACATGGATAAATATGTTCCTGGCGAGACATACTACGAGACCGTTAAATCAAAGCTTGGCTTCAATGTAGAAACATGGCAAGTTGCTATGATTCAGGAACGCCGCAAAGAGTTCAACGCAGAATGGACTTTGGCTCCTGCACTGCGCCGCGCTGGACTTTTGGGCGAACACATCGCTCACAACTATCCGAAAGATGCAACCCCAATTAGCGAATTGGACAATTATCCCTGGACACCGCGCAGCTTCGACTACAACGAAGACAAGATGGACTTCCCGATTCCCGCGCAGGAATTGCTAAGAAACCCCAACTTGGTCCAGAACACAGCATACAGATAGAGCATCAGAATATTTTTGTCAACCCGTGCCAAGCGCGGGTTGACAAAATTACCCAAACAATTTGCAAAAACAACAACACAAATGCTTGTAAAAATGAAACAACATAATACAATCATAATGGCAGCAATTGCCGCAGCACTGACATTCTCATTTTCGTCCTGCGAAGATGACGAATCGTCCACAGCCGCAGCAGTCAACCTCACTGGAATCACAATCGGTGATGTAGCTGTCGAAATAGGACAAACTGCGTCCATCGTCCCGACTTACGCCCCGGTCAACGCCGATATCAAGCAAGTAATGTGGGAATCGAGCGACGAAAGCGTGGTTGCTATCGACGGCGCCGGAAACGTCACCCCGCTCAAGGTCGGCTCAGCGACCATCACCGCAAAGTCGGCAAAATTCCAGTCAATCTCCGCATCTTGTAAAGTTACAGTCAAGCCCGCCGCACTAAGATTCAACCTGAACGGCGGCAAGGGCACACTGCCACCAGAAGTATCACTGACAACAAAGGAAACAGCAATTTCCCTTCCCGCAGGCGACGACCTGACCAAAGACACATGCGACTTCCTTGGATGGTCGTCAACGAAAAACGGCGACGTGCTCAAAGAGTTCAAAGCCACCAAGACCGACACCCTTTGGGCTGTATGGAAACACAGGGAATGGGCTGACCTCGGACTCTCAAGTAAAACATTGTGGGCATACGACAACCTCGACGGCAAGTATGCATGGGGCGAGACAGCATCCAAGGGCGATTTCTCTTGGAACAACTACTCGCTCGACACGTGCATCATCGACACCGTCAAGACTGATGCCTCTACCCACAACACATTTGTTTCCTACACGACAAAGTACCTGCTTAGAGCCTACTGCAACATCGATGAGTTCGCGAAAGACAACAAGTCTGACAATCTGACAGTCCTCAAAGACGAGAACGATGCAGTATACAACAATCCCCAGTGGAAGAAAAACTGGGCGACCCCGACTAACGACCAAATCCAGGAACTACTGAGCCAGTGCTACTGGGTATGGACCGACGACTACAACGGAACAGAAGCCAAAGGCTACATCGTCTACAAGGCAAAAAACGATGCGGACAAGGGCATGTTTGACGGCACACCAACCGGCACATACGCATCGGCGGACAATGAAAAAGAAAAGACCAAGGCCGACATCCACATCTTCCTGCCCGTAGGAAAATATTGGTCTTCTTCATTGAACACGACAGACCCATATCACGCCTTCGGCCTCAACATCGAAGAAAAGGATGGCACCCACCAAGCCACAGCAAGCGACGACGACCGCTTCAATGGCTTCCTGATTCGCCCCGTAAAAAAATAGCGCACACATACCCAAAAAATCATCACACATCATACCCGCCGCACTTCAAGCAAGAATGCGGCGGGTATTTTTTTGTTGAAAAATATTTTTTGAACATCAAAGAAATAATACTACATTTGCAAAAACAAAAACAAAAAGAAATTATGCCAACAAAACTATTCTTATTCGGACTAAGGTTTTACTTTCGAAACGCGCTGTCGATGCCGTAAAACAGTACAAAGATTTGAAGCCACAACAAAAGCCTTGGAATCAAAAAATAATCCCCGCCCCCACCGCCGCCCAACCACACAAAAAAACGCCCCGGCATATCCTGGGGGGTAGCCGGGGCGCAAAAATAATCATCGGATAAAATTGATAACAGCTCTTTTAATGGGTAAGAACTTGAACCACAAACATTAAAACAATTAGTATAAACACATCATCAAAAAAACAAATTCTATCATTAGGGTAGCAAGTATGCCTTGTAATATCTTTTTTTCACTTATATGACACACGACATGGGCAGAACCCTATGCAAATAAATGTTAAAAAAAACAGCCAACAGCACACGCCGGGGCGGATAAATTAATTTTCTATTAAAAATTCTTTTTACATTCCAACTAAAAAACTATCTTTGCAGTGTGGAAAATCATAACGCGGCTTTTGACCGCTGCTACATAGATAATTAACGACAAAATGACAAACATAGGATTTACAAGCGAACACCTCGCAGAAATAGCCGTAGCGGGCATCCGCGAAAAAAAAGGCGAACAGATTACAAAACTCGACATGAGAGGAATAGACGGAAGCGTCTGTGACTTCTTCATTATATGCCAGGCAGACAACCCAAGGCAAGTCCAGGCAATAGCCGACGGAATGGAAGACTTCGTATTCGAAAATACGAAACAGTGGCCGTACCACAAAGAAGGACACGACAACGCAGAATGGATACTGCTCGACTACATCGACGTCGTAGTACACGTATTCTTAGACGAGAAACGCGACTTCTACAAACTTGAGAAACTTTGGGCAGACGCACCGCGCACAGACTACGAGGAAGAGTAAGAATCCCCAAGACCTTCACACAAGAACAACAAAACACAAACAATAGAAATGAGCAACATCACGAGGCCCAACAACTTCGGCCCCAAGAACAACACAATATTCTGGATTTTCGGCATCGTACTGGTCCTGATAGGGCTGATACAGATGTCCGACTTTAAAGGCACGCCCAAGACGATATACTTCCCTCAACTCCAAGAAATGCTGCAAAACCGTGAAGTAGAGCGCATTGTAATCGTCAACAAGGAACGCGCCCACATCATCCTAAAGCCGGAGTTCTACAACTCGCAAAAATACGCAAACCTCCGAGAGAAAAAAATCCCAGCCCAAGGGCCGCACTTCTATTACAACGTATCATCGCCAGAAAGCTTCCAGGACAGGCTCATCAAAGCCCAAAAAGACATACCCGAAGAAGAACAGATACTATTCGAGAGCGACACCCAAAACAACTACATCTACGAAATAATCAGCTGGATACTGCCACTGCTGCTATTCTTCGGAATATGGATGTTCATGTTCAAACGCATCGGGGGCGGCGGCGGAATATTCAACGTCGGCAAGTCAAAAGCAAAAATGTTCGACGGGAAAGACGACAAGACCACAAAAATAACATTCAACGACGTCGCCGGACTTAAGGAAGCCAAACAAGAAGTGACCGAAATCGTGGACTTCCTCAAAAACCCCGAGAAGTACACCAAACTCGGCGGCAAGATTCCAAAAGGCGCGCTCCTCGTCGGCCCTCCCGGCACAGGCAAGACCCTCCTGGCAAAAGCCGTCGCAGGCGAAGCAGACGTGCCGTTCTTCTCGATGTCAGGCTCCGACTTCGTGGAAATGTTCGTCGGCGTAGGAGCATCGAGAGTCCGCGACCTATTCACACAAGCCAAGCAGAAAGCACCCTGCATCGTGTTCATCGACGAGATAGACGCAGTAGGACGCGCACGCAGCAATAGAGTCGGATTCTCAAGCAACGACGAGCGCGAAAGCACGCTCAACCAGCTGCTCACAGAAATGGACGGCTTCGAGACAAACACCGGCATCATCATGATAGCCGCCACAAACCGTGTGGACATCCTCGACCCCGCGCTGCTCAGGGCTGGACGGTTCGACCGGCAGATAATGATAGAACTCCCCGACCTCAACGAAAGGGCGGAGATTTTCGACGTACACCTTAAAGGCATAAAAGTCGACAAAGAGCTCGACCTCGGATTCCTCTCCAAACAGACACCCGGATTCTCAGGCGCGGACATCGCAAACGTATGCAACGAAGCCGCGCTCATCGCCGCACGGCACAACAAGGAAGAAGTCGGGAAACAGGACTTCCTCGACGCAATAGACCGCATAATCGGCGGACTTGAGAAGAAAAACAAGATAATCACCGAGTCCGAAAAACGCACCATAGCATACCACGAGGCAGGACACGCCACAGTAAGCTGGCTGCTCGAAAACGCCAACCCGCTTATTAAAGTGACCATAGTGCCACGCGGAAAAGCACTCGGAGCGGCATGGTACTTGCCGGAAGAGCGACAGCTGACCACCACGGAACAGATGCTCGACGAAATGTGCGCACTCGCCGGCGGAAGGGCAAGCGAGGAGATTAACTTCGGAAAAATCTCCACCGGCGCGCTTAACGACCTCGAGCGCGTCACAAAAATTGCATACGCCATGGTCACATACTACGGCATGAGCAAAAAGATTGGAAACATAAGCTTCTACAACTCACAGCCCGACGACTACGGCTTCCAGAAGCCATACAGCGAAAAGACCGCCGAACTCATTGACCAGGAGGCCAAGGAACTATTGGACAGGGTCTACGAACGCACTAAGCAGATACTATTGGACAACAAGGAAAAACTCACAGAACTTGCAGAACTACTGCTCGAACGCGAAGTGATATTCACGGAAGACGTAGAGCGCATATTCGGCAAGCGAAAATTTGCCTCCAAGGAGCAGGAGGCGGCCCTATACGCCACAAAGCCACAGACCGCGCTCACTCCCCCGCCCTACAACCCCCAACCGGCGGAGCAGGGCGACACCGGACAGCAAACCGACCAGCAGGAGCAACAACCTCCGGCTGAAAACTAAGACTAATAACCCCCAAAAACCTAAAAACATGGAAGACTGGATAAAGATATACTCATTCGACTCTCAGTACCAAGCCGAGATGTCGAAGGACATCCTCGAACAGAACGATGTCAAAGCAGTGATAATAAACGCCAAAGACAGCCTGTTCCTGCTTGGCGAGTACGAACTGTACGTCCACAGCAGCGACGAAAAGAAGGCCATATCAATCATCAACGAGTTCAAAGGCCTTACAAAAGTCGACTCGTTCATAATGCGCGGCCCAATAGAGAGGCTTAAAGACGAGCTGGAGGCTAACGACATCACGTCAGTCATCAAAGTGTGCCGTAACCCGCGCTACGTGCTTGACAACTACGAACTCTACGTCGCAAACGAGGACGTGCAAAAAGTCGTGCCGTTCCTTACCGGCGAGAAGCTCCAAGGATGGTCATTAGCAAAAACATGCACAAAGACCACACAGACAAGGTTCAGGATCGAAATCCTCAACCACAGCCACATCCCGAGCATCGTCATCAAGAAACGCGACGCGAAGTTCATGAAGACCGAGCTCAACATCTACGTAAAGGACGAGGACCTCGACGCGGCATCCAAAATCCTCCGCGAACTGAATGGCTGGACGAAAGTCCACACCGAGGACACACGTGAAAGAGCCGAACTCATAGAGAAACAACTCGGGAAGGAGAGCATAAAGGCCATCATCGAACACCAGCCGGGCGGCTACGCAGTATACGTCGAAGGACCAAAGACCGAGGCCGCAAAGACCACAATCTCCCAGCAGAAGTCCTGGAAACTCCTCGAGACATTCACAGACAGCCTTGAGGCAAACTACGCCGCAGGGCTGCTCGAAAACTCAGGCATAGAGGCCGTGACGATATACCGCGACGACCTTGCGCTGATGGTGGACATCGACCTGTATGTTGAGGAGTTCCAACTCGACAAAGCAACGGAAATCCTCAAACACATTGCCACTACAGAAAATGAGTAAACTACTGCCAAGGATAATCACGGGGGCGGTTTTCCTCGTCCTCGTCATAATTTCGGTGACGATAAGCCCATGGATATTCGCAGCCTTGTTCGGATTCTTCACGATAATCGGCATTAACGAGTTCTACAAGATGAGCGGCATGTTGGGCTTCACGCCACAGAAAGTCACGGGCATCGTCATCGGCGCCCTCACATTCCTGTTGCTGTTCCTGTTCGCAATGCGGATACTGCCCACAGAACTGCTGTACGTCCTGCCGGTGCTCATGCTCTCGATACCCATCATCGAACTCTTCAGGCAAAAGCCGACGCCGACCTCCGACTGGGCGCAGACGCTTTTTGCGCCCATGTACATCGCCCTGCCATTCGGCATATTGGCCAACATGCTCTTCCTGCCCGGCACACACGAGTTTTCGCCCAAAATCATATTGAGCTTTTTCGCATTCGTATGGATTTCGGACACTGGCGCGTTCTGCGTAGGTTCCATGTTCGGAAAGCACAAACTCATTCCCAAAATCTCGCCTAAGAAAACCATCGAAGGCCTCTTGGGCGGCGTGGCGTTCACACTTCTGTCGTCGATTCCGATATGCAGCCTCGTAGGAGTATTCTCACAGACCCAGTGGCTCATTATCAGCCTTTTGACCGTCATATTCGCCACCCTCGGCGACCTGGTGGAGTCGATGATAAAGCGCAACACAGGCGTTAAGGACTCGGGGAAGATACTGCCAGGACACGGCGGGATTTTGGACAGGTTCGACAGCACGTTTCTCGCCGTACCGCCGGTATGGCTTGCAATAGTTTTATTCACAACAAATTAAAAAAAAATTTTTTGCCATGATACACAAAGAAGGTTATGCCACAATCGCAGTCGTTGCAGTATTCATCGTAATAGTCAACGTATTGTATTATTATTTCCTGAGCGACTACAGATGGCTCGGATGGCTCTTGCAGTTAGGCTCGGTGTTCCTGCTGTTCCTCGTGTTGCAGTTTTTCAGGAACCCCACACGCAAAATCGCCGAGAACGAGTACGTCGTGCTGTCGCCCGCCGACGGCAAGATTGTGACAATCGAGGAGACCGAAGAACCCGAATACTTCAAGGACAAACGCCTCCAAGTGTCGATTTTCATGTCGGTATGGGACGTACACGCTAACCGCTGGCCAATCGCCGGCACCGTGACATACTTCAAGCACCACCAAGGCAAATACCTCATGGCCGCCCACCCGAAGTCCTCGACACTGAACGAGCGCACGACGATTGCCCTGCGCACCGAGAAGGGCTATGAAATAATGTTCCGCCAGATAGCCGGAATCATGGCGCGCCGCATCGTTGCGCCCATTAAGGACGGCGACAAGGCGAAGCAGGGCGACCAATTCGGCTTCATTAAATTTGGCTCGCGCGTGGACATGTTCTTCCCCCTCGGCACAAAAATCCGCGTCAACGTCGGCGACAAGGTCAAAGGTGGCCTCGACATCATTGCTGACGTCCAAAAATAAAAAGAGATGGGGTTGGGTGACTGTCCTTGACACCGGTAATCTCAAAATCGACGAGAGCAGTTTGTCATTTCGACGGAATGGCAAACTTGAATAATCTTTCCCCATCACCTTCCCTCAATTATCTTCTCCACGAGTGCCACGTCAATGCCAAGCATTCCAGCAATCTCCGTCGGACTTTTTGAACCCGAGAGCGCAAGGACGGATTTGGCGATGACATTTTCGTATTGTTCTATCTGCTTTTTGGTCGCCTCCAATTTCTCTTGCTGTTCTTTAATGAGCATCCGGCTTTGGGCATACTTTTCCTCGGCATCGGCCTTGCCGTCGATGATGTTGTCGATGTAACGCTCATAACTCATCTTGCGGCGCACCTCGCTGTTGGCGGCGGCCTCGGTAAGGCGGCGGACGATGTAGTCGATTTCCTTCTTGTCCGCGTCGGTGTCGGGCAGAGGGGGGATTGTGTATTCGATGACCTTGCTGTTGGGCGCGGCGTCAAAGATGCTTAGGATTTTGTCGAGCCGCGAATTTGGGCGGGCATTGACGTATGGAATCTGCACAATCACCATATTGTACGCCATCGCGTCAAGGAAACGGTTGCGCTTTCCGTTTCGGAAATTGCCTGTCAGGACATTGCCAAGCGGGTCTTCAACGTGCGGATTGACGTAAAGCACTGGATATTTTCCATACTCGCTCACGACGACATGCCCAAAAATGTACACAGAAATAATGTGCAGCGGATAGCCGTCCTTGTCAACGTTGGATTCGTTGCCAATCTGCGTCGAAAGGTAAGTCCTGAACCGTTGGTATTCCTCCTTGTGCCAGGATTTTTGAAGTTCGATGCAGACCTGTTCCTCGCGGCCTGTCTCGCGGTCAACAATCCTCGCCGAAAAATCGACGTGAAAAATCTTCAAGTCGCGGCGGTTGACGTCCACGACATCGCTCTTCATCTGTTGAAGCTCCACGATGTCGGCTGTGTCAAGGTTCAACAACGCCGAAATCAATATCTTGGCTATCCTGTCGTCTTCAAGCAAATACTTGAACGCCGAATCGTATATGGGGTTTGCGATAAGTTCCATAAATCTAAAGAGTTTTTGGGCAATACAGCGCAAATATAAACATTATCAAAACAAAATGCAAATAAAATTCACCTTATGACGCGCCCATCCTCGTCCAAGAAAACCAAATCTCCCGGCACAAAAACACGCTGGTAGCCGTCATCGAACTGTAGGACTCGGCGGCGGGCGATAGTCGCGGACTTCAGCCAGCCGCCATTACCAAACATCACACGGCGGCCCGAACTGACAGAAAACTTAAAACCATCGGAACTCGCATACCTGAAACTGTCAAACGGCACGAGGCACTTTATCCTGCCATTAGGATAGAACGCAATCTCTGTATGCGGCACTGTGGTCACTAACTGTTCCTGAATCACAATCTCAAGCCCGACAGCAGGCGTACCCGCCACAAGCAGCCCATTATCGTCAAACCTCACTTCACAATCCTTCGCAAACTCCCGGAACTTACTGTCAGCGCATAAAATAATCGTATTGACGCCCAACACGCCCGAAACCACACGCCCGTGACTGTTAAAAGACACAGTCCCCTTGCACGAAAACTGCAACAGCTGACCGCACGTCCACAAATCCGTGTCATGCTCTATGTGGCAGACGCGGAGAGTATCGGACACAGGAAACGCCGACGACGAAAAACTTATCGCCGCCAACAATGTCAAAACCAATATTTTGAGCCGTGCATTTTCCATCTCTATTAATAAACAACGCAAAATTAAGAAATAAAATAAAAATTATGTCGGGAATTTATATTATATTTGCGCTGAAAATTTATTAAAGAGAAAGAAATGGCCTTCAAATCAGGTTTTGTAAACATAGTGGGCAACCCCAACGTCGGCAAATCGACACTGATGAACATCCTCGTAGGCGAGCGGCTCTCCATAATAACAGCCAAGAGCCAGACCACGCGCCACAGGATAATGGGCGTCGTGACCACCGACGACTACCAGATTGTATATAGCGACACCCCCGGAGTCCTGAAGCCTATATACAAACTCCAAGAGAGCATGCTCAAATACTCCGAATCCGCGCTCGACGACGCAGACGTGATACTCTACATCACGGACGTGCTTGAGACAAGGACAAAGAACCAGTTCTTCATCGACATGGTCAACCGGCTCGCGTGTCCGATAGTGCTGTTAATTAACAAGATAGACCTATCGACACAAGAACAAGTCGTCGAGATGATGGACGAGTGGAAATCCATCATTCCCAAAGCCGAGATATACCCGGTATCGGCACTGCACAAGTTCAACACCGACAAGATTTTCGACCGCATAGTGTCGCTCCTGCCGGAAAACCCGCCATACTTCGAGAAAGACAGGCTCACGGACAAGCCCGAACGGTTCTTCGTGTCGGAGATTATACGCGAGAACATACTCACGCTCTACGACAAAGAAATCCCGTACTCCGTCGAAGTCCAAGTCGAGACATTCAAAGAAGAAGAAAGCATAATCCGCATCGGCACAGTGATTAACGTAATCCGCGACTCGCAGAAAGGAATAATCATCGGCAAAGGCGGCACCGCGCTCAAAAGGCTCGGCACCATGGCGCGAAAGGAACTCGAAGCCTTCTTCGGCAAAAAAATATACCTCGAAATCTTCGTCAAAGTCAGCAAAGACTGGCGGGACAACACAAACCGGCTGAAAGGTTTCGGATATGAAGTATGAACAAGATAAAAAAACACACGAAAATAAAATAAAAACAAAATAAAACACCAACCAATGAAATTTGTAGTATCCAGCACAGAACTGCTCTCGCGCCTCCAGACCGTAAGCAGGGTCATCAGCAGCAAGAGCACAATACCCGCACTCCTCAATTTCCTTTTCGAAATCCAAGGCGAGACACTCACGACAACAGCAAGCGACCTCGAGACGACGATGCGCGCACAGCTCCAGCTCAACAACGTGGACGGCGAAGGAAAAATCGCAATCGAGGCAAAACGCCTTACCGACATACTCAAAGAGTTCCCGGAACAGCCCCTGATTTTCCAGATCAACCAGGAATCATTCGCCGTGGACATCATCAGCGACAACGGCAAATTCAGCATCATGGGACAGAACGGCGACGAATACCCGACACTCCAAGGCCTCGACGAAGCTAACACGACCACAATCGTAATGCCCGGAGCGGCACTCCTCAAAGGCATCACAAAGACCCTCTTCGCGACCGCCGACGACGAGCTCCGCCCGGTGATGAACGGCATATCCCTCATCGTGAACGAGCAGAGCGCGACATTCGCGGCATCCGACGCCCACAAACTCGTCCGCTTCAGAAACAACGCCGTCTCGAGCCCGAAGGAAGCATCATTCATCCTCCCCAAAAAGCCCGCCGACACCCTCAAGAACATCCTCGCAAAGGAAGCCGAAGACATCACGCTCAAGTTTGACGACAAGAACGCACACTTCACGCTCTCCAACTACGAGATGATATGCCGCCTTGTGGAAGGCCCATACCCGAACTACGAGGCCATCATTCCCACCAACAACCCCAACAGGCTGACCATCAACCGCATGGATCTTGTCAACACACTCAAGCGCGTCTCCGTCTTCGCAAACCAGGCAAGCAACCTCGTGAAACTCGAACTCAAAAGCGACCACGTGGTTGTCTCGGCACAGGACATCGACTTCTCAATCTCCGCATACGAGAAAATCAGCGCGCAATACGAAGGCGAGGAAATGAGCATCGGATTCAAGTCCGCATTCCTTATCCAAATCCTCACGGCAATCACGACCGAAAACGTCGTCATCCAAATGTCCGACCCGTCGCGCTCCGGCATCATCGTGCCTCTCGAACGCGAATCGGAGACCGAGGACGAGCTCATGCTCCTCATGCCAATGATGATTAACGACTAAAAAACGCAAAACCATGAAATGGATAATCAGCGCAGTGCTTGTAGTGCTGCTCGTAATAGCAGGAATCGTATTCTTCAATTACTACTGGTCATTCGGCGAAGGCGTAAAGAGCGGCACGCTCAACTTCGTCACATACAAGGGCTACGTATTCAAGACATACGAGGGACGAATCATCCAGGCGGGGCTCAAGGGCAACGCCAGTGGCACGATAGCCGTCCCGGAGTTCGACTTCTCGATAGAAGACAGCCGCATCGGCGACTCGCTCATGAGGTGCACCGGCCGCGAAGTGGAGCTCCACTACACCGAATATAAAAACTCGCTCCCATGGCGCGGAATGCAACGCTACATCGTCGACAGCATAATGTCAGTGAGATAAAACAAAACCCCTATTCAGAATGCATAATTCATATCAAAAACATGGATTATGCATTTTTTTATAACCAAAACTGGAACCGTGAACACCACCCGAACATTATCCAAAATATTGCCACTGCTTCTGTGCGCCGTCGTCCACACCACCGACACACCGGCACAGCAGCCTTTCTCAAACTCACACTCAGAGGCGATATGCGGGGCAACAAGCTGCGAGACGGGATTCAATTCGGTGGGGCTTAACCCGGCAGGAGCGTCATGCTCAAAAGCGGGGCTGTCCGCAAGCTACAACAACCGCTTTTTCATGAAAGAACTGTCCCAAAAATCCGCCGCCGCCGCGCTGCCGACCGCCACCGGCACTTTCACCTCGACATTCAACTATTACGGATTCCAACTCTTCAACCAGATAAAAGCGTCATTAGGCTACGCCATGAAACTCACCGACAACATCTGCGCCGGTGCTACCGCCAACTACCACTCCACGCACATCGACGACACGCCCGACCATCTCCGCACGGCGACCGGCGACATCGGCCTTATAGCAAAGCCACACAAAAAATTGCGCATCGGATTTTTCATCGAAAACATCACAAACTCACAGTACCGCACCGGCGACACTATAATCCCCGTGCGCATACAGACCGGCATCCAATATATCCTGTACGGCGGCCACCGCATCATCATCGACATCGAAAAGACTAACATGGACTCCGAAATCCTCGTCCACGGCGCGGTCACCTCGCCGCTTAATGATAAAATATCAATCATGGCCGGCATCCACACCCTGCCGCTGACCATCGGCGCGGGCACAGAGTTCCACCTCGGCAAACTCCTCATGACCTTCGCCGCAAAACGCACCGAATACCTCGGCTGGATTACCTCCGCGACCGTCGGCTGGTGCATGGGAGAAAGGGAATCCGCACGAAAAGAACAGTAACAGAATCCATTTTTGTATAAAATCCAAACAGTTAAATCGCCTTTTTTGTATAAAATCCAAAAACATTTTCAATTTACTCCTCCGACAGCTGCCTACTCATCCTTCTATAGATAGAGAAAATCTTCGCTCGCGACACGAAGCCGAGGTACTTGTTGTTTTGGTCGAGGACGGCGATGTTGAACTTGTCGGAATGGCTGAACTTGGTGACGACAGACTCCATGCTCTCGTCGATGCGGACGGTGTAGTCGGGGCGGAAAACCAAGTCGCGCACAAAAACCTTGTCATAATACTCCGGCTTGAACATGATGCTGCGGATGTTGTCGAGCTTGATGATGCCGTGGAAAGTATTGTCGTCGCGGTCTACAACCGCAAAAATATTCCTCGAAGTCTCCTCGACCGCCTTGACCAAAACCCTCAGCGAATCGCCAGGGTACACGACGGCGAAATTACGTTCAATCAGGTTGTCCAACTTCATGAAATTAATGACCTTCTTGTCGGCATGGTGCGTCATGAGCTCATTGCGCTGCGCGAGCTGGAAAGTGTAGATGGAATTGTTGATAAAACGCCTCGTGACCACGTATGAAGTCACAGACACAAGAAGCAGCGGCACAAAAAGTTTATAACCGCCAGTAAGCTCGGCGATAAGGAACACTGCAGTCAGCGGAGCATGAAGCACGCCGCCTATTGTACCCGCCATCCCCACGAGCGACATATTGCCCACATTAATGTCCTGCACGCCGCACAACGACAACACAATCGCCGTCAGCATACCCGTACACGCGCCCACAAACAGCGACGGCATGAAAATACCGCCCACGCCGCCAGCCGCAAATGTCAACGACGTGGCTATCGGCTTTATGAGCAGCACCACAAAAACAAGCAACGCGACAAGCCAAAAGTCATTTTTTGCCGACGAGTAAAAGCCGTTTGAAAACAGGAAGTCGCACTCGCCGTTGATACAATTATTGATTGTGGCGACGCCCTCGCCGTACAGCGACGGAAATAGGTAGATAAGCACCGCCAAGCACACGCACCCGACCGCAAAACGCGCCCACAACGACTTCTGCCGCTTAAAAAGATTGGAAACCCAAATATAACTCTTTGTAAAATAAATCGACGAGACCGCGCTCACAACGCCAAGAAGGAAATAAATAGGAATGTCACCCGCCTCGAACCAGCTGCTTGTCCTGAAAAAATACAACGGATTTGCGCCCACGAGCATGTAGGACACCAATACGCCCGTCACCGACGACACCAAGAGCGGCGCAAGGCTCGCCATCGTCAAGTCAAGCATGAAAACCTCCAAGACGAACACCGTGCCAGTAATCGGAGCCTTGAACATCGCCGACAAAGCCGCTGCCGTGGCGCATCCGAGGATAAGCAGCCGTTGCTTATAGTTAAGGTGCAAAAGCCTGCCGATATTACTGCCGATAGCCGCGCCAGTGACTACTGTAGGACCCTCCAGACCAGCCGAACCGCCGAAGCCGACCGTTATCGCGCTCGAAATAACCGACGAATACATATTGTGGCTCTTAATGACCGCGCCTTCCTTGGATATCGAATACAATACACGCGGTATGCCGCCGCTGACATTATGACGAAGGATATAATTGACAAAAATCGTCGTGACGAGTATGCCGACGATGGGATATACAAACGACAGCCATTCCATATCGGTCGCCCGCGTCAAAGACGACAACGCGCCGCTGATAGTGTGTGTCAGTGTCCTGAGCACCCATGCGACAACCGAAGCTATAAGACCCGCCAATATGCTCAAAATAATCATATACTGCGAAGTCCTGATATGCTGGATGCGCCACTCGTTAAACCGGCACAACATTCTGAACAACTTGTATCTTCTCTGTTTACTAATTTCCATGTCGAAATCAAACAAATATTACAAGCCGCAATTTAGGAAACTTTCGCCGAAATGAATATTAAGGAAATTTTAAGTTTTTGAGTGTTTTACGTAACAATAATTTTTTTGTATAAAAAAATACACAGAACTAAATTCGTTTGAAATTTAATTCCGTGTATTCTGTGTTTCCCGTGATTAACAAAAAATTACTTGTCCAACGGATAGTTCTTCATCATGTCAACGACCTCGCCGTGAACCTTTGCGATTACGTCGTCATTGTTGATGTTCTTGATTACAGTGTCGATGAAGTCCACAACCTTGAGGATTTCGTCCTCCTTAAGGCCGCGCGTGGTGATTGCGGGAGTGCCGAGGCGGATACCCGAAGTCTGGAACGCGGAGCGGCTGTCGAAAGGAACCATGTTCTTGTTGGCGGTGATGCCGGCCTTCTCCAATGCGATCTGAACCTCCTTGCCGGTGATGTCGGGGAAATTCTGACGGAGGTCGACGAGCATGGAGTGGTTGTCGGTGCCGCCGGAGAGGATTTTGTAGCCACGGTTCATAAGCTCGCCAGCCATCACGCGGGCGTTCTTCTGCACCTGCTTCTGGTACTCCTTGAACTCGGGAGTCAGAGCCTCGCCGAACGCGACTGCCTTTGCAGCGATAACATGCTCCAAGGGGCCGCCCTGTATGCCGGGGAACACTGCCGAATCCAACAACTGCGACATCGTCTTGGTAACGCCCTTGGGTGTCTTCACCCCCCACGGATTCTCGAAGTCCTTGCCCAAGAGGATAATGCCGCCACGGGGGCCGCGAAGTGTCTTGTGGGTCGTGGAAGTAACGATGTGGACATACTTAAGCGGGTTTTTGAGAAGTCCGGCCGCAATAAGCCCGGCAGGGTGCGCCATGTCTATCATCACCAATGCGCCCACCTTGTCGGCGATGGCACGCATACGCTCGTAGTCCCAGTCGCGGGAGTAAGCCGACGCGCCGCCGATGATGAGTTTAGGCTTTGTCTCCAAAGCCACACGCTCCATCTGGTCGTAGTCGACGAGGCCAGTGTCCTTGTTGACATTATAGGAAACGTGGTGGTAGAGCTTGCCCGAAGAGTTGACTGGCGAGCCGTGGGAGAGGTGTCCGCCGTGGTCGAGGTCGAGACCCATGAAAGTGTCGCCGGGCTGGAGGACGGTCGAGAGGACAGCCATGTTGGCCTGCGCGCCCGAGTGGGGCTGGACATTGACCCATTCGGCGTCATAGAGTTTCTTAAGACGCTCGATGGCTATGGTCTCCACCTGGTCCACGATGCCGCATCCGCCATAGAAACGCTTGCCGGGCAGGCCCTCAGCGTACTTGTTGGTGAGGATGGAGCCCATGGCGCGCATCACGTTTGCGCTCACGAAGTTTTCGGAGGCGATAAGTTCGATGCCGTTCTTCTGACGGTCATACTCCTTGTCGATAAGGTCAAAAATTTCCTGATCTTTTTCCATTGATTTATATCTATTGTTTAATAATATCCTATCACGCCGCAAAGTTAGTAAAATAAGCAGAAAAAACAGCAGGAAGTATCCAAAAAATTAATAAGAAATATTTTGCATTTGACAGCGATTTTAATTACTTTTGCGGCATAAAACACATCATCACTATGAGCGCAGATTTCAAAATCATAATAGCGATACTCGCCATACTCGTATGGGTGACATCGTGGTTTGTAAGGAAAAAGAACCGCCGGACGGGCGTAATACTGTCGTGGATAGCCGTCGCGCTTGCCGCTGCCGCCGTGTCGATAGTGTGGTTCGCATGATAAATGAATATTTTGCAGAACCATGGAAATAATCGGCACGTATGTTGCAACATTATTTTTACTGACAAACATTTTTATAAAAAATCTACTGCATCATGGAAAAGCCAAGAGTGTTGTTTGAGGAGTGTCCCGCGCTTGGCGGATACACACTCACAGTAAGGGACGACTGGAGCTACAAGCTGAAGAAAGTGTCGGTCACGCCAGACGAAAAGACGGCATACGAAGAACATTTCCATAACCAGCTCATCACTTACAACGAGTTCATGGAATGGTGGAAGGAATATAACAAAGTCGACAAACGAAAGGGCTTCACCTTCGACATGGACTAAATGGACACGCAAAAATTAAACAGAAAAAACAGACATAAAAAATGAAAGATCCGGTCAAACTATTCGAAGAAAGCACGATGGTAGGTGGCTGGTCGCTCGCTGTGCGGGACGACTGGAGCTACAAGATCAAGCGTGTCAACGTAACCGACGAGGAGAAGGAGGCGTATGAGAAGGAATTTGGCGACCAGATTATCACATACGACCGCTTTTTTAACTGGTGGGTGAAACTTAACGAATTTGGCAACTACTCCAAGTAAACGGAAATACCGCCTGCCGGCGGTATTTTTTTCTCTTTTTAACGTGAATTAAACGAATTAGAACGAATTAAAACGAATAAGTAAATTCGTTTTAATTCGTTCTAATTCGTTTTAATTCGTTTTAATTTTTGTTTTTAAAAAAAACGCCGTAGGCGACGGAATTGCACGTTACTTCGATGCGGCTTCTTGTGCGCCGGTGGTGTCGGACGAATCGGCAACGACACAAGACTTCTCGACGCTTACTTCGACGCCCTGAGCGATGAGAACGATAATCGTCGTGTCAGTCACAGAAACCACAGTGCCATGGATACCGCCGACCGTCATCACCTTGTCGCCCTTGGAAAGTCCGCTGCGGAATTTTTCAAGTTCTTTCTGCCGCTTCTGCTGTGGCTTAATCATGAAGAAGTAGAAAACCACGCCCATCAAAAGGAGCATCACTATCATCGACAAGCCGCCACCTGCGCCTGGCTGACCAGCACCGGCCTGCGTAGCGTCACACAATACAAAATTCAAGAATGTCATTTTTTATTCGTATTTTTAGTTAATTATTAATCAAACTTTAATCCTAAATCTTTCCTCTCTCCTCGTTCCTATTTAATCTTTCACTTCCACCCTGCCCTTCAAGACAAGTTCAAAGATATTGTCCTTGCAGTTTGAGATGACCTTAACGGTCTTATACTGGGCGCCTTCCTTGCCGTCGGAGTCAAAACGGACACGGATTGTGCCGGTCTGCCCCGGGGCTACGGGCGCACGGTCATATTCCGGCACAGTACAGCCGCACGAAGTCTCTACCTTGCTGATTATCAGGTTTGCATTGCCAGTGTTCCTGAAAGCGAAAGTCGTGCCGACCTGCTCGCCTTGAAGGATTTTGCCGAAGTCGAACACCGCCGTGTCAAACTCTATGACAGGATACGCCAGACTGTCCACAGCGACAACGGCAGTGTCCTTCTGACCGGATTTTTGGGAACCGCTGCCGCCGCACGACGCGACCGCCATCGCGACTATGACAGTGAGAATAGTGAATATCTTTTGCATGACTGATTCAAAATGTTAAAGGAAACTATCATCATCCACTGGAACGTCGGCGGACTTTATCAACTCGCCGGACTCGCGGAGCTTTTGGACAATCTTGTCAAGCACACCGTTGATGAAAATCGGGCTTTTCTCGGTTGAATAGTTTTTGGCAATCTCGATGTACTCGTTGAAGGTCACACGGAGCGGTATGCCGGGGAACTGCTCGATTTCTGCAAGTGCCTCTTGGATAAGAAGTATGTCGAGTAACGCGATGCGCTCGAAGTCCCAGTTTTCCGTGCTTTGGGTTATCAACTCGCGGTATCTGTCGCCGGACGCGATGGACTTTACCAACAGCTTGTCGGCAAACTCGCCGTCATCGTCACTCTTGAACTTCTTCATCAGCGGATGGTCCTCGCCATAACTCTCCTTAAAGCGCGAAATCGTCCTCAACGCCATGCCGACGAAGAACTCCGCCGTGTCCACCCAATAAATTGACTGGGTTTCGAGCGCGTCATAGAAGTCCTCATTCTCGACCACGATATTCTCCAACATGAACGAGATTATGTCCTTGTCATCAGCATACGACTGGTCGGGATTGACCATATAAGACTTGTACTCGTCGGTCTCGCTGAGCTCGTTAAAAATAGCCTTCGGGACATGCTTGAAGTTGACCCAAGAGAGTTTTCGAGCCGCCAAGTGACCCTGCAACGCCTTGTTAGAGCGCAACTGTTCAATGAACTTGTTATTGACGAACTTCATGTTAGGATTACGGTCGACGTCTGTCGGCAGGAATTTCTGCATCGCCGCGTCAATCTGCTTCCCCGCGTAGTCGCATACCTCTATCGCCAGGAGCATCAGATAAAAATACAAATCGTATGAGCGGTCAATGCTCTCACGGAGGGACCTCTGAGCCTTTACAAGCTCGCTTCCGCCCCCCTGGTAATAGGCATAAATCGACTGCAAGACCTTAATCCTCAATATTCTTCTGCTTATCATTATAGAACGTCTGTTAAATTTCAGATTGCAAAATTAATGATAATTCGACGAATAGAAAAATAATTTTACGTTAAAAATCGCCGCCGTCGCCGCCATCGCCGTCGTAGGACGAGCCACCATCGCCGTCGCCGCCGTCGGGACCTTTTTCCTTGAAGTTGTTAATCTTGAACGAGAGACCGACATTCCATACCGGCGCGTCGCGGTAACGCTCCGAGTAGAGCCAATATTCCGGAGTGTCGGTAGTCGACTTGAACTTGCGCGAGCCAGTAATGTCACGCATCGAGAACGACACTGCAAGACGTTTCTTGAAGAAACTTTGGCGGACGGCGAGTCCAAGGTCAAAGTCGCCCTTGTTGGACGAAAGTAACGACTTGTTCTTGCCATTGTAGCGCATGTTGACCTGGATTTTGGTGGTCTTGCCCGGGGAGAAGGAGATGCGCTCCTTCGTGCGCCATGAGTTGCCGCTTTGACTGAGGTCTTCGCCATTGTAGTTGCCACGGATGTAGTATTGGCGCATTTCGAGGTCGACATTGATGCTCAGCCACTTGTACGGGTCATAATTGCCGGTGAGCTCGAGGCCGAAATTGTTGTTTGTCGAGAGGTTCTCGAATTTTGAAATCAGGATGTCGTTCTCGCCGACTGTGCTTACATTCTCTATCGCGCCCGACGTGTGGCGGTAGAAAGTCTCCAACGCCCAAAACATCTTGTTAAAGTTCATCTGGTAGTTAACTTCCACGGCATCAGTGTATTCGGGCTTCAATGCGGGATTACCGATCCTGCGGGAATACTCGTCGGAATACCCCGGGAACGGATTGAGGAAACCTTCCCACGGACGGCGGATACGGCGCGAGTAGCCGGTCTGTATCGAGTTGCGCTCGCCGACAGTCTTCGAAAGGTGGACGGACGGGAAGATGTCAAACCTGTCGACTGGGTATTTGTCTTCCTTAGTGTCGACAAGGCGGTGCGTGTACTCGCCACGGAGGCCGAGCTGTAGGCCGAATGTGCCGAAGTTTGCGGCATACGTGGAATACAATGCGGATATGTAACGCTGGAACCTCACGTCGTGGGTGAACTCGGGGTTGACGTGCGAAAAGTCCTTTGTGGCAGCTACATAGTCATTATAGTCATAGTCCGAATTATAATCGTTGATGTCCTCCTGGAAGCCAGCCTCAAACTTGCCGTTGTTTTCCAAAGGCTTTGTGTAGTCGAGGTTGAACCTGCCACGGTTTGTGGTGCGGTCGTCGTCAATCTTGTGGCCGGTGCGGGTAACGCCGTCGGACGATGTCGCGTTCTGGGTAAAAAGATTGTCGGCATCGCGGTGGTTACGCGAGTAGAAGCCGCTCATCTCGAGCTTATGTCCCTGACCTGCAAAGTTATGGGTGTAGGAGAAGCTGGAGTTGAAATACACTGCGTCGTCCTCGTCGTCGGTGTCGGAGGTCACGGTCTCGTCGCCATATCGCACGTCGGACTTGTTGAGGATCCAGTTTGTGTAGTCGTTCCAGCCGTCATTCTTGCTGCCGAAAATGCCGCCCTCTACGGTGAAATTAAGAATATTATTGTCGTCGGGATAGATGTCCACGCCCGCCTTCAGACCGCCGCCGCCAAACCTGCGCTCGTTCTTTGAAGTCTGGTTGACGTACTTGTCATAATCCGTGGCGTGGGTGATGCGGTTTGACGTGGAGTTGAAGTTGAATCCACGCTGGTTATAATGTCCGCCGACAAAATAGTTGATTTTGTTTTTCCTCATGTTGAAGAGGAAGTCGCCGCCGTAGCGTCCCTGGCTGCCGAAGTTTGCGTTAATGACACCGTTAATGCCCTGGACAACGTTCTTCTTAGTCACAAGGTTAATGATGCCGGTAGAGCCTTCGGGGTCGTATTTTGCTGATGGATTGGTGATTATCTCGATATTGTCAATCATCGCCGCCGGAGTCTGCTTCAATACTTCCGTCGCGTCGAGGGCTGTGGGCTTGCCGTTGATGAGTACAGTGAAATTGCTGCTGCCACGGAGCGACACATTACCGTCTATGTCAACGTCAACGCTCGGAACGCCTTCGAGAGCCTCCGCCGCGCTGCCATTGTCGGCATTGACATCGCCGGAGAGCGTGACGACTTTCTTGTCGATTTTATACTCCACAGTGCGCTTGGTAGCCGTCACCTCGATTTCCTCAATCTCGGTGTCCGAGGTCGCAAGCCTTATCGTGCCGAGCTGCTTAAGTCCGCCGGTTACTTGGATGTCCCTGATTTCCAACGGGTCGTAGCCGATGAAAGATGCCTTGAGGATGTAAGTGCCGTTCTTGACGCCGTCGATGGTGAACTTGCCTTCGCCGTCGGTGATTGTGCCGGTTACAAGGGCGTTGTTGGACTGGTTGTAGATGGCGACTGTGGCGTATTCTACGGGCTGGCCAGTGCGCGAGTCGACAATCTTGCCCGCGATGGAGCCGTTGGCGTGGATGTTGGCGTAGGTGTTGACAAATGCAAGGAGCATTATGAGCGTCAACGAAAAATATTTTCCCATTTTTAAAGTTCCTGATAATAGAATTTGATGATGATTTTAACGTGTTATCATTTTGACACCATGTGAGCCACAAGGTTTAATCGCGCTAAAACAAAGTGTCCTTATAGATATAGAAAAAATACCCCGCCACCGCAAAAGCAGCGACGTATATCAGCAATTTGAGGAATAACGGCATACGATTGTTTTTCATATTTGTCGATTTATTGATTTGTTGATTGGGTGGTTTGTTGATTGGGCGATTTGGAGCCATAGTCGATTTTGTCGAGGAACGCCTTGCCCTCGGTCATAATCTTTTCGTACAGTTGTTCGCCTTCGAGTTTGTAGACCTCGTTTTGGAGGTTGATGTCGTCGAAAAGCGGCTGAGAGAGTTGCATGAAGCTGTCCATCTCGGCGATTTTGGTGTGCAGGTCGGTCGTCAACGACTCTATAGCCGTGTCGTACATCTCGTTCTGCTGGTAGTTGCCGTTCATGATGTTCTTGGCGTTGACCATGGCGGAGTATCCGCTCGAAATCGCCGCAAACTCCTGCCGCTTCATGCGGATTTCGTTTTTTGTGTCGTTGAGTTTGAAGGACGAATACGAGTGCATCTTTATGAGGACATTGTTGAGGTCGTCCATGCGCCCGACCATGAGGGCGTATTTTTCGTTGAGTTTGTGCAGGCGGCCGATTTGGTTGTAGTGGACGGCGACGACCTCGCTCCTGCCCTGCCGCTGCGCCTCGTCGATTATGCGCGTTGACTTCTCGATTTCCTTGTTGTTCTGCTTGATTGTGTCTTTTATCTTGACAATCTGGCGGCGGAGCTTGGAGATGTTGTCGTTAAGCTCGTTGAAGTTTTTTTCGAGCGTCTGGACGTATGATTCGAGGATTTTGATTGGGTCGAGTTCCGTGAAAAGCCCCGTAATCTTCCTCATGAGCCACTTGAAGCCATACGACACGAGGTTACGCGCCCGCTTGTCGGTGATGGTGAAGATGACCAGCCCCAACAGCGCGAACAGCCCCATCGTCCCCGCCACGCTGCCGTCGAGCGTCGCCTTTATGCTCTCGATGATGGGGTTATGGAACACTCCAAGCGCGCCGAGCGCCGCTAATATCACGGCAAGCCCCACTTTGCCTTCTTTTTTTGAGAAAAATGATTTAGCCATTAGGAACTAACTGTTTATTATAAAGTTAACACTTTAATTTTTTTTGTCGCTTCGCGAGAAATCTTACAAATTTGTCTCAAATCAACCAAATAATTTGAAAGATTTCTGTCCGTAAGGACACCCTTCCTTATTCAAAAGTCCGGCGGCAAAGGTAAAACAAAATTTCATTATTTGCAAACTATCTTTTCACGGCCTCCACTATCACTTTCGCAGTGTTTTCGGACGCAAGCCCGTCGCCGAGTGTCGCCCGGATTTCAGCATACGAATCGAGCATCTTCTGCCGGTAGTCCGCGTCGTCGAGTATGCGGCGGAGTTCTGCGGCGATGTCCTTGGAAAGGTGGGACTGTAACAGTTCCTTGACGACTTCCCTGCCCGCGATGATATTGACGAGCGAAAAATACTTTATCTTCACAAACATCTCCGCCAGCGCGTATGTCAAGCCGCTCATCTTGTAGCACACGACCTGTGGCGTTCCAAGGCAGGCGGTCTCCAATGTCGCCGTGCCGGACGTCACCGCCGCAGCGACCGAATTGCGCACAATATTATAAGTGTCGTTGAAGATGACGCGGACATCGCCGCCGGACGTGTACTTGTCATAATAATCACTGTCAATCCCCGGCGCGCCGCACACGACGAACTGGTAGCCCTCGAACTGCGGGATGATGGCCATCATCTCGGGCAGGAGCTTGTCTATCTCGTTACGGCGGCTGCCAGGCACGAGCGCGATTATCGGGCTGTCAGCCAGTGAATATTTCTCGCGGAAAGCCTTGCCGTCAAGCAGTTGAGGCTCAAACTCTTTCATCGCGTCCATCAACGGATTGCCGACGTACTCGACATGGTAGTCGAACTGCTTATAAAAATCGATTTCAAACGGGAAAATGGCGAACATATTGTCGACGTACTTCTTGATGGTGTATGCGCGCCGCTTTTTCCACGCCCAAATCTTCGGCGAGATATAATAAAAGGTGCTTAGTCCGTGTTCCTTTGCAAACCGCGCCATCCTGAGATTGAACCCGGGATAATCAACAAGTATCACGGCATCAGGCTTGTATTCCAACATCGCCTCCTTGCACAACTTGAAATTGCGCCTTACCTTTCCGGCGTTTGCGACGACCTCCACGACGCCCATATACGCCATCTCCCTGTAATGCACGACCATCCTGCCGCCCTGTGCCTGCATCAAGTCGCCACCAAGGAACATAAAATCCGCGTCCGCGTCCTGCGCCTTCAACTGCCTCATCAAATTGGAGGCGTGAAGGTCGCCCGACGCCTCGCCCGCTATAAGAAAATACTTCATATCACAACGTAAATTATCGGTCAGCCTGACGGCAGACCATTTTTTTTAACAAAAATGGAACGGAAATTGCAAACCGTAACCAAGGGAACAAAAATAAACAGATTTTGTTTCACGACCAAATTTAACTAACAACAAAAACTTCAACGCAATGAAATTAAGACAAATAATACCGGCAATACTGCTCGCCACGATGGCACTTCCAGCCGTTGCGCAGGAAGACGACGAGCAGCGCACAATATTCCAGCGCGACAATACCAAAGAATGTGTGCCCATCGGCTTTGAAGGGACAGTGTTCATGGGCGGAGGCTCTGTGGACGGCCGTCCGTCATTCGACATAGGCGTAGAAGGCGGCATAATAATCGGACACGGAATCGAGTTCGGAATGTTCGCCAGCGGCTTTGTGACAGAAAAGGAAGCCGACAGACAGCTTGACAACGAAAAGTACCAGTACGACTGCGTGATGGGCGGACTTATGGTAAAACCCATAATCGCCTACAAGTCGCCGGTGCACGTCTCAATCCCGATTAAGTTTGGAGTGGGCGAAGTAGAATATTCAGACGACGCATGGACAAGCTACGACTATGACTACGACCACCGCCACCGCCGCGCGCACCGCGAGGACAACAGCGTCGCCTTCGTCGTCGAGCCGGGCGTAAGGGTGGAGTTCAACATCGTGAAGCACTTCCACATCGCCGCCGGAGTGTCATACAAATTCCACATGGGACACGACCTCGAATATTACGACACGAAGCAGTCCATAACATCCTCCACAGGCCTTGACGGACTGTTCTACGGAGTGTCGTTCAGCTTCGGACAATTCTAAAAGACAAATCTTTTTTTATAACTCGACTTATATACTTGAGCCGTTGCCGGGATTTTTTTCGGCGGCGGCCTTTTTTTGATTATAAAAATTACTAACTTTGCGCACATGAACATTTCATACTAACGACATGACAAGAAGACTCATCATAACAATCATCGCGCTGATGCTCCTTACCGCCCACAGGCTCGCCGCCCAGGACATATCGGACGTGCTAAGGTGCATCGAGAACTATAAAATAATCACGCTGTCCAACGGATTCCGCGTCCAGGTAGTCACGACGTCACAGTACAAATTCTGTAACGTCAGGCTCAGCGCGGACGTGTCGTCCCTGCCCGAAACACCGCGCAAAGGGCTAAAGCAAGTCGTAGCGGCAATGACCGGCAGCGAACTCGGCGCAAACCAAGTGATGGTAAAGAACATGATAAGCCACGACAAAGCACTCGACTCGCTGCTCCACTTCATGTCGGAAGTCATCTACGGCGACAACCCCACATACGTCAACTTCGACGAATACAAGAAAAAACGCATTAAATATCTCAAAGACTACGGAAACCCGCTCGACTTCATCGCCTCAAACATCATCGGACAGCCATACATCACAGCCGACGACCTCTCGAAGATTAACAAGAGCGACTACATGGACTTCCGCAAAAAATGTTTCGCACCAGAAAAATGCCTCGTCACGATAGTCTCGGACGCGGATTTGGAATTCGTGCAGCCATTGGTGGAGAAATATTTTTCGACCGCCACTCGCTCCGACAACAAAGCCAAGCCGGAGCCGCTCGCCATAAAGCCGATGGACTTCGTGTACATAATCGAAGATTCCACAGCCATGATATTCGACGCAGTGTTCATGGACTACTACCCATGCGAAAAGTCCGCAAAAAACTACGCCGTCAACGACCTTGTGTACCACATCGTCTACGACTCGCTCGCCCACGACATTAACCGCATATCGACCTTCAAGTACGACGTCCACACCCTCAACATGGAGGACGAGAACGAGGCATTCCCCGCATTTGCCACGACTTTATACAAGCACCGCAGCGAGGACTATGATATCAGCGGCGGACTCCAAGACGCTAAAAAACAGCTCATAACATCGTTCCGTCGCGGACTCCAACGCCCGGACTACGCCGCCGTAATTGCCTCCAACCTTGTGCTATATAACTTCCCGAAAAATTATTTCACGACCTACGAGACCACGGTAAACGCCGTGTCGGCATCGGACGCGCAGTCCTTCCTCCAAAACATAATAACAAACGGCTCGTGCGTCCTCGTGATCAAGGGATGCCACAGGGACTTGTTCTGCACCCTCAACCGCATCGCCAAAGACCGCCAAATAGACTTCATGGACGGAAAACTTCAACTTAAATCGAGCATCCCGAAAGGTTTTGGCGCGTACACCGTTCTAAACGCGTACATTAACGCCACCGGCCTCTCCACCGTCCCAAAGAACATGTCCGTCAACCTCAACGCCACATACACCGTAGAAGACACCGCCCAATACAAAGCCTTCGGACGCATACTCCGCAAGTCGCCGATGATGTACCGCATGGACAACAACATACGGCGCGACGACACAATAAGCCTTTTCCATTTCAAGGAAGTCTTCGACGGACTTACCGGCGCGGACTCGACGATGTTGTACGGCTTTACAGAGCCAGACTCGGCGCGCAACCTCCAACTCAAGATGAAAGCCGCATTTCCCCAAGAGGCTCATTATGACGAACTTGGCATACGCTATAAGCTCCACTGCGACTATGACCTGTACCTCGCGGGTCTATACCGCGTGGACGTAATCGACGCACTCGGACGCGCCTTTAACGACTACTACTCCGCATCGACCGGCCTTAAGACAAAATCCCAAGTATGCGACAACGAAGGCAAAGTGACCAAGGAAATCACATACGAATACGGCACATTCAACAAATATAAGATGCCCTCTTCCATCACCGAGACATCAAAAGGCCTCCGCATCGACATCCAACTGTCAGACTACGACTTCAGCACCCAACTAAAAAAACAAGATTTCACGATTATCCTTGATACTGGAAAAATGAAGAAAAACAAACGGTGAAATTAATTACCGCATTAACACATTTTAATACAAAGACGACTTCAACATATTAAAATAGTTTCTACTTTTGCCGCACCAAACACACTAAATACGCTTACAACATGAAACCATTACAAATAAACCTCATATTTGCGGCATTGATTACCATGTCGGCAACGTTTGCGGCGGCGCAACGCGTTGAATACGAGTACAACGAATTT
>CAJOJG010000022.1 GCA_905234655.1 uncultured Bacteroidales bacterium | reverse complement strand
TTTACCTGAAATATTTTATCTTTTTTCCATTTGTCATTAGGAAAGCAAAATTGATCACTATGATTCATTAAGGTATGTTTAATACACTGACGAACAGCTAAATAAATACCTATCTCAACGATATTTTTGTCAGTAATCACAGTACCACGTGGATGTGGAAGTTGCGATTTATCGTTGATTATAAAATTGTAATTTTGGTTTTGAAAATCAGCACCTTTTGCTGACATAAAACCAATCGTCATCTCGTTTTCTCGGTTACGAGTTGTAATTATCCAGTCGTTGATGGATCTAAAATCCTCTTGCGCCTTAATATGTTTAATTCTAACCAAATCACCCTTGATGTCGTAGAAATCGGCATCAATAGATTCAAATTTTTCTTTTTTGCCGCAATTCCAAACAAAAAATCCTATCGGAAATTTGCCGTCAACATTGTCAAACGAATTGGCTGGCACAAGAAACAATCGTTCCAATTTGGCTTTGAACGAATTTCTAAACTGTTCAAAGTTAGGTGCTTGCAGTATTTTCAACGTGGAAAATTCTGCAAGGATACAATCGGGAATTTCATTGTAAATCCTTATGAAAAATTGCGCAAACAATTCGCGTCCGGCAATGCCCATCTGATTGAAATATTTGCTGTACGTCTTGTGCAAAACAGCGACATCGGTGGCGTTCTGCCCAGTCTTGGCAACGGTACTCCGACTTGCCGCCTCTTTATACGGAGGATTGATGTATATGACAAGTTTTTTGCGCTTTTCGGGGTCGTTGATGATTTTGCGCAGACTTTCAGGACATTTGGAAAAATCGTCGTTCAAAAAATCAAACTGAAAGACGTGGCTTTCCAAAAGGTTTGCACCGTTTTTGATGCGGTCTTTCATTACGTCCACGTCCTGTTGGTCGAGCGTGGATGCAAAAATCTTGTACTTGTCGCTGAGACCATTCAAAAGGTTGCCCGTACCGGCACAACAATCCCAGACATAGTAATCGTCCTGCCAATCGTCGCCAAGCAGGTCGGCGATGTACCTTTGCGATTTTTCGACCCAAATCTGCGGCGTAAAAAACGCGCCTTTCCGTTCCCTCACATCTTGCGGCACAAGCAAATCCAACCTCGAAACTATGTATTCCCAATACACATTTTGGGGCGGACGCTTGTAACGTTTCCAAAACTCGGCGTATTTTTCGATGCCGCCGTGCTTAAACTTGAACGGTATCAACACATCCAAGCCCAATGCGTCGGTCCGCTTCATCATATAAGGTGTAGGCGAATTGGCATTGAATGTGATATAAAAATCGGGATATGCCACCTCGTCGTCGTTGAGGTCGGTGGTGTTGTTGTCGTCTATATTGAGTTCCGCCAAGAAAAAATCTCTGTCATAAACACCATAATTGGCTTTCAACTTGTCCCAATCGGCATTTATCGACGGCATCACCATCTCGCGCCATTTTTGATAGACGAAGATAAAATTGTTTTTGTCTATCAAAGTTGACAAAAGTGAGCCGCCCTCGATGAAATTTTGGTCGACGAAATTGTGGATTACATCGTCGTCCTTGCCGTAGTAAAATAAGTAAATCTTTTCTTTTCTGATGACTTTTTTGAGGGCTGCAACGCTCTTGTCGTCCACCTGCGATGGTGTCTGTGTCCAGTTGAAGTCGTTGACGGCGTATATCGGCAGCACCTCGTTGTATTCCACGAAGGCGATTTTCTCGTTGTCGAAACATCCGATGAACTTGGGCGGAAGAAGGTTGTAGGCATCTTGTTTTATGGTGATGATGAGCTGTGTAAACATCTTGTAAATGTCGGTGGCGGTCTGTTTAGCCTCCGCCCACAGCATATATTCGTCCGGGTGCAGGTTATTGTCGCGTACAGATTTCACGGTGAAGTCTATGCGCTTGATGATGCCCGCGCAGTCGTATTTCTTGAAATAACGCTGCGCAATCCTATTTTTGAGTTCTTCTTCCAGCATTGCTCAATGTTTTTTTACGCTGTAAAGGTAAGATTTTTTTTCTATTGTTACAACTATTTTTTCTCCGTCAGATCGTCGGCATAGAAGATGTCGTGGAGTTTGGTGCGGAGGTCGAGGCGTGTTATCATAAAACTGCGGTTCGGGTGGACGCTGTTGCATAGGAAAATCAGGATAAGGTTGTTTTTCGGGTCTGCCCATACAAACGTGCCTGTGAAGCCTGTATGTCCAAAACTTTCGTAACTTGCTTTCCTGCTGGGAGTTCCGTTGAGCGTGGTGTCGATGACCGGCTTGTCGAAAACCAGTCCGCGCCTATTGCCCTCGAAAGCCTGGGAGGTGAAAATGCGGACGGTTTCGGGGCGTATGAACTGGATTCCGCCGTACTCGCCGCCGCTGAGAATCATCTGCATAATCACCGCCATGTCGTATGCCGTGGCGAAAAGCCCCGCATGACCCGACACACCGCCCATCATCGCCGCCGCTTCGTCATGTACTGTGCCTTGTATCAGGCATTTGCGCCAGATGGTGTCGCGCTCCGTGGGCGCAATCCTGGATTTCGGATATTTCGTGAGTGGATTGAATAACGGCTTTATTCCCAATGGGTTATAAAACCATGCGTTCAGGAAGTCGACATAGTCCATGCCGTAGAACCTCTGCGTCAATAGTGGATAGTAGTAGAAACTGAGGTCTGAATACAGGTATTCGCCAGGCTCGTTGAGCGGCTGTTTTTTGATTGTGTCGAGTATGATTTCGCGGGCGCGCGCCGCGTCATAATGTTCCGGGTCGTTAGCCAACTGGCGGCTAAGCCCAGGCTCGAGCCTCTTGATGTCAATCCATGATTTGAGCCCCGCCTGGTGCGCAAGTGCGTCGCGGAGTGTCGCGCCGTTGTCGGTAAAACCGGGGAAGTAGTAGCACAACTTTTTGTCGAGGTCGATTTTATGGTCGTCGTACAGCTTCATCAGCAGGAGCGACGACGCCGCCACCTTAGTCACCGACGCAATGTCGTAAATAGTTGAGTCATTGACTCTTTGGAGGCTGTCGTATGTGAGGTGCCCGTATGACTTGTCGAAGATTATGTTCTGGTCTTTGACCGCCAGGACGCGGCATCCTGGCATCGCACGGCGCGTGATACCGTCGTTAATAAGGCTGTCGATTTGCGCGGCGTACTTCGGGCTGACGGTCGCCCTTCCGCGTGTGAGCATGGTGAACGACGGGCCTTGCGCCTGGCATCCTGCGATGGACATTATGGCGGTCAAGGCTATGATTATGTGTAGGTTTTTCATTTTTCTTAGTAGTGCCTGTAATGCTTTCCGGCGATTTCAAAGCTTATGCCCAGCGAGACGGTCACGCTTTGGTTCTTGATTTCGCGCTCCTTGCGGTTCGAGATGTCTGTAAGGCCGTATTCGTATGCGGCTTCCATCATGAATTTGACATTACTGACACCGATTTCTGTGCCAAGCGCGGCGCGACCGCCGAAGTCTATAGGCTTGTAGTATTTTTTGAACGACCATTCGTGGGACTGGTCGAGAAGGTCGCCGGTGTAGACTTCGCGCGTCGTCGCAACGCCAAAATAAAATCCTGCGCCGACGTATATCGGCACGTATGGCGTGTAGTAGCGTATGTTGGGCGCGACCTTGAAGTAGCAGACATCGGACTTGAACTTTCCGTCGTCGCCGTCCATCGTGTATTCTTCGCCTTGAAGGGTGTAGAAGCCTTCGGCGGCGGCTCTGAGGTGTCCGTCGAAGAAGTTCCACAGGAATGCGCCGCCGACCGACAGTCCAAGCTTTGTGTCGAGGATTGTCTTGCCTTCGCAAGAGTTGTTGCGTGTGCTTGTGGCTATGACGCCGCCCTTGAACTCGAGTGTGTGTTCCTGAGCCACAGACTGTAATGTGCATGTAATCAGCGCAAACGATGTCGCAAGTACGATTACCAATATCCTAATTTTTCGCATATTTTTATGGCTTCCATTGCGGGTTTTGTGTCGTGTGCTCTTAGTATCTTCGCGCCTTTGGAGAGGGCGATTGTGTTGAGTGTCGTAGTGCCGTTGAGCGAGTCGTCGGGTGTGGTGTTCATCAGTTTGTATATCATCGACTTGCGCGAAACTCCGACGAGGATTGGCAGTCCGAATATTTGCAGTTTGTCGAGATTGCGCATGAGCTCGTAGTTCTGGTCGAGGTTTTTGGAAAATCCAAACCCCGGGTCGATGATTATGTCGCACGCGCCGAGGAGTTTAAGTTTTTCGATTTGGGTGGCGAAAAACTGTGTTATTTCGTCCATCATGTCATCGTACTGGCAGTAGTCCATCATGTTTTGTGGCGTTCCTTTCATGTGCATCATAATGTATGGCACGTGGAGGTCGGCGGCGGTCTGTAGCATGTCCGGGTCGATAGTGCCGCCGGAGATGTCGTTTATGATGTCCACGCCGAGTTCTTCGACCGCAAACCGCGCGACTTCTGCCCTGAAGGTGTCCACTGAGACTATCGCGTCGGGAAAGTTGTTGTTAATCACGTTCATCGCCATCTCGATGTCCTCCTTCTCAAATTCGGGAGGAATCACCGCGCAGCCCGGCCTCGTGCTGTACGCGCCGATGTCGATTATGGCGGCTCCTTCTTTCAGATGTTTGGCAACCTTAGCCTCTATAAGCCCCTCGTTTTGGCAGCGGCTCTTGGCGTAGAAGGAGTCGTTGGTGATATTGACGATGCCCATGACCTGCGGTTTGGAGAGGTCGATGAGTTTGCCCTTGCAGTTAATAGTCGTTTTCATGGCGTTTTTTAGTTGTTGTTATACACGTCGCGGATTTCCTTAATGCGGACACCGTTCCTGTACGCGACTACGAATGCGCCGGTAACGCCGCGTTTCTGAAGGTCTATCGCCACTTCCTTAGCTTCGTCGTAGTTCATGTAATAGCCGATTGTATAGCGGTATACGCCATTTTTGAACTCGTTGTTGATTACGTCGTCCGTGGGGCAAATCTGGCGCAGGCGGGCTATCGAGAGCGGTATCTCGTCGGCGGCTATCTGCACTTTGTAGATTATCCTTTCTGTTGTGTTAGTCGCCTTTACAAACTCAAAGTTGTTTCCGTCGTCGAAGGAATCCTCGTTGAACGGCGAGGACGTCGACTGTTGGGGCGTTGACGTTTGGGCTGGATCTTCCGACTGGATTGGGGTGTCGTTCTGAACCACTGCCGCTGCGGGGATGTTGGTGTTTTGGGACGGCTGGGCATCGAGTTCAAGGAGGAGCTTGTACGCCTCGATTTGGTAGTCGATGGCCTGGAGCTGGTTTTGGTTTGCGTCCTGCTTTGTCTTTGCGATTGATTTTTGGTCGGCGTTCTTGCCGGTCGGGACGCTTTTCAAAGCCGTGGCTGCCTTTGCCCACGCGTCGGTGGCCTTGGAGGTCAGGGAGTTGGCCTCGTCCTGTGTCTCGCTGCTCGAGAGGCTTGAGAGTTCCTTGATGTTGTTGCTAAAAATGCCGTAAATCGTCGCGTTGCCTTTCTCGTAGATGTTGTACGCGGAGATTTTCTGGGCGGCGAGCGGCGCTTCGATTGTCTCTGCCTGCTTGATTTTTTTCTTTGCGTCGCCCTTGCCGAGCGATTTGGCCACGGCGCGGAGCTTGTCGGCTTGAGCCTGCTTGGACGATACCTGCTCAAGGAGTGTCTTTGCCTTTTCGACTTGTTCTTCGGCTTGTGTGACTTCCGAGGCTTCAGTGGCGGAAAGCTGGTCCTTGATTTCCTCCATCATTTCCTGTTTTTCCTGAGCCTGTGCTGCGCCGGTCGCAGCCATGAGCGCAACGGCCAGTATTTGAATGATTTTTTTCCAATTCTTTTTCATTTTTGTTTTTCTTTTGGGTTTGGTGATTGGTTTGTTTTGTGTCGCAAATTTAGTTTTCTTAATTGGTTTATGCAATAAGAGTTCCAAAAAGTTTATGTTAAATGTGAAAATGACAAAAAATGGACTGCCTAAAATATTTCAATTTTTTAGACAGCCCATGAGAAGGCACGTTGTCATGAAAAAAAGTCTTTATTTACCGCCGAAAATCGCCACGAGCAGCACAATGGCACCGATTATGCCGGCGATGAATGCGATAATCTTCATCACGCTGTACGGGCGGCTGCCGGTCAGTTCGCCAGTCTGTCCGTTAATGAGGAAGCCTTTCCGTTCTCTATCGTAATAGGGCTTCCGCAGAAGTCGCATTTGGCCGATACAACGTTCTTGTCGAATGTGGTCTCCGCGCCGCAGCAGTTGCATTTGACGGTGTGGATTTCCTCGACTTCGCCTTCGGGGAGCGATTCCAAGTCTGAGAGGAAGTTGTGCTTTGCGGACATGCTTGTATAGTCCCAGTTGGACGTGTCGATTTCGTTCACTGTTCCGCAAAATTCGCATGTCAGGTTCTTTGTGCCTGGTGTAAATACAAGGATGCCGCCACACTCCTTGCATTTAACTTGGTTCTGCGATGTGAGTACTGTTTTTGGGTCTTGATTGTCTGTCATTGTTTGTATTTTATGTGTGTGTTTATGTATTATTTCTTCTTTTTTTAAAAAACATGGCAGAAGTCACAGTCTAATGCTGCTATTCTGCCATGCAAACCAGCCTATGTCTAATCTAAATCAAGATGAAAAAAAATTTTTCATTATGCGCCCGGTACGGGTGGTACGCCGGGCATCGGGGGCGGTGCTGCCGCTGCGAAGAGTTGGGAGAGTTCGGGGACTGTGTTTGCCGCTGCCCAACTTGCCATGCCCTGTTTCCAAACCAATGTCGAGCTGTCGAACTGTCCCTGTGCCATCATCTGCTGCAAGGTCTGAATCGGGAAGGGGCCTTGCTGTTGTCCGTTGACGGCGATGTAGAACGATGCTGGCATCGGGGGCGGGGGAGCAGCTTGCTGTCCGTAGCCTTGTTGACCGTAAGGCTGCTGGCCGTAGCCGTAGCCTTGCTGGTTCATCATCTGTTGCTGCTGCATCTGCTGGTTCATCATGTTGTTCATCATCATCATGCCCATCATGCCTTCCATTCCGCCGCCGCCGTTACCGCCGCCGGGGTTGGCCGCTGCGGTCTTCATTGCGTCCGCCATGGACATCTGCTGGTAGCGGTTCATGTCGCCGAGCATGTTCATGCCTGTGCCCTCGTCGAGTTTCTTCTGGAGTTCTTCGGGCAGCGAGATGCTGTTGATGAGGAACTGAGTGAACTGGAGTCCGTAGTCGGAAGTGTTGAGGTTCTTGGCGCAGATGTCGCCGAGCGTCTTGTAGTTGGCCGCGAGGTCGAGGAGCGAAATCTTGCTTTCGCCGATGGCGGCGATGAGGTTCGTGATGATAAGGCTGCGGAGTTCCTCGCTGATGTCGTTGACCTTGAACTGAGATTTAGTTCCTGAAACCTTCTGTACGAACATGCCCGGGTCTACGACTTTGAAGGAGTATGTGCCGAATGCGCGGAGGCTGACCCTGCCGAAATCCTGGTCGCGGACGTAGAACACGTTGGGCGTGCCCCACTTCTGCGCGGTGAAGACCTTTGTGTTGACGAAGTAGACTTCCGCCTTGAAGGGGCTGTTGAAGGCGTACTTCCAACTCTTGAGCGATGTCAGGACGGGAATGTTGTTTGTGTCGAGCGTGTATTTGCCGGGCTGGAACACGTCGCCGAGTTCACCCTCGTGGATGAATACGGCAGACTGCGACTCACGGACGATGAGTTGTGCGCCGTTCTTGATTTCGTTGCCACGGCAGTCGTACTGGTGGAGGATAGTGTCATTAGTCTGATCCTGCCAGTCTATGACGTCGATGAATTGGCTTTTGGCCCAATCTAATAATCCCATAGTGTGTAGGTTTTTAGAATTTTAATTATTGTTGTTATTATACTTTGTCGGTGCTAATGTAGACATATTTTTTATATTTCCAAAATTTTTTTTGATAAATGTTGGATTTTTTATTCCAAAAAGCCCAAAACTTCGTCTTTTAGATTGGCGGGCATGGCGGTCTCGGTCACGAATGAGGACGCAAGCCCCGATTTTTTGGACTGGAACTTTTGTATTTTTTCCTCGACGGTCGCCTTTGAGATGAACCTGTAGACCATGACGGAGTTTTTCTGCCCGATGCGGTGGGCGCGGGCTATGGCCTGGTTCTCTACTGCGGGGTTCCACCATGGGTCGATGATGAATACGTAGTCGGCTTTCGTGAGGTTAAGTCCTGTCCCGCCGGCTTTTATGGATATGAGGAATGCGGGGATGTCCTCGTTGTCAAATTTTCGGACTTCGTCCTCGCGGTGTTCGGTCTCGCCGGTGAGCATCGCGTAGCCTATGCCGAGGTTGTCGAGCTGGCGGGCGATGTGGTTAAGGTGCATGACGAATGAGGAGAACACGAGGACTTTGTGGCCTTGGGCGGTGACGGTCTGTAAGGCTCTCATTATCTCGTCCGTCTTGCCCGAGCCGCCGTTGTACGCAGCGTCTGTCAGTGACGGTGTGCAGGCTATCTGACGCAGTTTTGTCAGTGACTGAAGCACCATGACGGTGGATTTCTCGAATGTGCCTTGTTCCATGAACTCGAGGATTGAGTTTCGCGTGCGCGACTTTTCGCGCTCGTATATTTTTTGTTGGTCGTCGGTCATTTCGCACAGAATCGTCTGCTCCATGAGGTCGGGCAGGTCGTCGAGGACTTGCTGTTTTGTGCGGCGGAGCATGAATGGCGTTATGATGGCCTTCAACTTCTCGGCGGCTTTCTCGTCGAGTTTTTTCTCGATGGGGTTGACGTAGTATCGGCGGAATGTCGTCAATGGCCCCAGCAGCCCGGGGTTGATGAAGTTAATCTGTGACCAGATGTCAGTGAGGGAGTTTTCGAGCGGAGTGCCGGTCAGGGCGAGCCTGTGGCGGCATCTGAGTTGCATAAGGCTTTGGTAGGTCTTTGACGACGAGTTCTTGACGGTCTGGCTTTCGTCCAACACTATATAATTAAATGTGAGTTTTGAAAGTTCGTCCACGTCGTTGCGTAGTGTCGCGTAGCCGGTAATCACGATGTCGTACAGACCGAAAGACTTGATGGTCTCGAGCCTGTTGTTGCCGATGAACTCGAGGATGCGCAGTTGGGGCGTGAATTTCTTCGCCTCGTTAGTCCAGTTATAAATCAGCGACTTAGGCACGACGAGGAGCGATGGGATTTTTTTGTTGAAGGAGAAAAGTCCTTCATGGAAGCCGTCCTCGTCCTCCAACATGCTTTCGGAGAGCAGGCTCAATGTGCACAGTGTTTTTCCAAGTCCCATGTCGTCCGCAAGGCACGCGCCGAAGTCCAAGTCCCTCATCATCATCAGCCAGCTGAACGCGGTCGTCTGGTATGGGCGCAGTGTCGCGTGGACATTGGAAGGGTGTTTGAGCGGTATGCCCTCGGGGTCCGCGAGCGACGCCTTGAGGTTTTCGATGCGCTCCGCCATGGCTGCGTCGAGCTGTATGGTGGAGAGTGCGTCGTACTGGTACTTGTAGAGTTTTATGGAGTTAGAGTCGCGGTCGATGATGCCTGACGAAAGCAGTCCGTTGTACTTCTCGAACCATTCTTCCGGCAGAATGACTACCAGCCCGTCTTTAGTGGGGAACTCGCGGATATTGTTGAGCAGGTATGGGCGTAGGGCGATGAACGGAATCTTAATGCCGTCGAGTTCGACCATTGCGTATATGTCGAACCAGTCGTTAATCTGCTCGACGCGCAGGTTGAGCTTGATTTTGCCGTTGTAAATCTTCTTTCCGCCGGTCACGTCCGTGCTGATTCCGGCCTCTGCAAGCCGCTCGATATTGGACGTTATCGTGTCGACCGCGCAGTCGTATTCGAGGTTTTTGAGCTTGGAATAGTGGCGGATACGGTAAGTGCCTGGCTTTTCGCGGCCGCCGAGGATTTCCGCCGCCGCAGTCTCGATTTCATTCTCCGCCTGGAGGTCGCGTGTGAGTTTTGTGAACCGGTAGTCGCCGCCGTTTTCGTCAAACCTCACTACCGTCGTGTTAAGGCTTGTCGGGTCGAACTCAATGTCCCCGTACTTGAACCTGAGGCAGATGACCGCGCCGCCGGTGATGTCCTTGACGACCGAAATGATTGCCTTTGGCGTGTTGTCGAGGTTGATTATTTTGAAACCCGTCGCCTTGACGATTGCGTCGGTCGCTATGGCGTTTTTGACGAACTTTTTATAATATTCGAGTTCCACGCGCTTTTCTACGGAAATGTGGTCTTTCCATACAAAAGGCGTGAGCTTGTTGGCATTGATGTTCTTGAACCTCATTAAAGTCTTGTCAATCACTATGTTGCATGGCGAATTAGACAGGACTATCAACTCCTTTCCGCGCAGTGGGATTGTCTTGCCCAGGCTGCTCGCGGAGAGGAAGTACTTTGTGCCTTCGGACGACTTGACGAAGTTGAACACGGCTTCGGCATGCTTGGACGGCACTTTAATTTCGTCCTCGGGCAGTACGGCGCGGATGTTGGGGCTTATGTAATATATCTTTACTCCATTATCGATGCACAGGTCCAAAATCTGCTCTACGTACTGGTCGGTAGCCTTGGAGCTTGCGGACTGCTGTTTCCTGAGAGTGGACTTGAGGCGGTCGGACAGTTCGGCAATCTTGACCTGGTAGTCAGTGAACTGGATTTCCGAAGTCTTCTTTATGTTCTCAGGCGACACAATCCACTTGAACTCGAACAGGTCGCGGTCCTTGTTCTTCTCGACCATGAACGGCATAAGCAGATGGCCGGTTTCGGAATAGTAGCGTATTATGACGATAAAAATCAATGTCGTGCGTGTTTTTTTATTGATTAGACGCCGCCGATGTCGTGGCGGTCGGACGGCAAAGGTACGAATTTTGTGGCAATAATAACGAAAAAAATTTCACATTTTACAAATTTAATGGTTATATTTGCGGCATTATGGCACTGATAAAAACACTTAAAGGCGTCACTCCGACTTTTGGAGCGAACATTTGGCTCGCCGACAACTGCACTGTGATAGGCGATGTCGTCATGGGCGACGACTGTAACGTATGGTTCAACGCTGTCCTTCGCGGCGATGTCAACAGCATCCGCATCGGCAACCGCGTCAACATCCAGGACAACGCCTGCCTCCATTCGACTTACAAGACCTCGCCGCTCAACATCGGCAATAATGTCTCCATCGCGCACAACGCCGTCGTCCACGGCTGCACGATAAAGGACAACGTGCTTATCGGCATGGGCGCGATTGTCATGGACGATGCCGTCATCGAAAGTAACTGCATCGTGGCAGCCGGCGCGGTCGTCACGAAGGGCACACAGACAGAGCCGGGCGGAGTTTATGCCGGATGTCCCGCAAAGAGGATTAAGGATGTCGACCAGCGGCTTCAGAAGGACACTATCGACCGCATCGTCGACAACTACGCGATGTACGCCGGCTGGTACAGGTAACCATTTTGTTTAACTTTTTTTAACACACACCGACAGCAATGGGCAAACAGGACAATGAGAATAAAATACAAGTCATAGACTGGGGCTTGGTCATCAGGAGTTTCATGTGGGACTTCATACTGTTGACTGTGCTGATTATCAACCTTTTGCTAATCTGTTGGGACTGGCTGTTCTCCATACCGAGCGTCATGGCGTTTTTCGAGGAGAACATGCCGGGATTTTATAGTTTTTATTATCCCGTCCACCTCAACATCAAGGCTGTCGATTTGTTTTTCGTCGGGGTCTATGTGCTTGATTTGCTGATAGGGTGGGGGATTTCGCTGTTCAAGAAGAAGGAGAAGTTCTACCAATATCCGCTCTTGCACTGGTACGATGTCATAGGCTGCATACCGGCTGGCTCGTTGGTGTTCCTGAGGTTCCTGAGGGTTGTGTCGATATTCGTCAGGCTATATAAGAAAAAACTCGTCAACCTGGGCAAAATCAGGATTTTCCGCAAAATCATCAAGATTTATAACATAATCCTTGAGGAGATTTCGGACCGCGTTGTGCTTAATATCCTGAGCGGCATAAAGACAAACGTGAAGTCAGGTATGCCGGTAGCAAAGGAAATCATCGACAAGATTGTCCTGCCGCACAAGGAGAGGATTATCTCGCTTGTTTTGGGCAAGGTGCGCGAAATCGCCGTCCGCGAATATTCGTCCCACAAGAAGGAACTCGCCACGTACATCTCCGCCAGCAGCCGCCGCGCCGTCGAGGGCAACAAGGAACTCGCCCGCCTCAAGCTTATCCCCGTCGTCGGCAGCCAAATAACCGACACTATTTCAAAGTCGATTTCGCAGACTGTGGTCTCCGTTGTCGACAATATTGTGAGGGACACCCTCTCCGACACCGGCCAGTCGAAGTTGAAGGTCATTTCGGACGAGGTGACGGATTATGCGTTCATGGATCTTGAGCGCGAACTCTCGCCGGTAGTCACTGACATTGTAGTCGAATCCATCGCCCTGATAGCCCGCACGGCCGGCGTGCGCCAGTGGAAACTCGACGAAATCCGCGAGCGCATCGCCATCGCAAAGTCAGCCGCCACGCCCGACGAGGAACTCATCGAACGCCTCGAAAACGACTACCAAGCCTTGTTCTTGAAGGAATTTCAGAAGAATTTCGGGGAGTAAAGTGGGTGGGGAAATAATATTAACTTAATATATTTTTTGTTTCAGGTTTAAATATTCATACTACTTTTGCGGCGCTTACAAATAAACCTCATATTTGCGGCATTGATTACCATGTCGGCAACGTTTGCGGCGGCGCAACGCGTTGAATACGAGTACAACGAATTTGGAGAATGTGTCCTGATTAAGTCGGACGCATGCCAACATGGCGCATACGAGGACAGTGGCATCTAACAGAACGCGGCAGAAGCCAAAGTAATATCCATAAGGCCTAATCCAGTAACAGATTACCTCGACATAGAACTGAACCTATTTTTACGACGACAAGACGTCGGACATGGTCGCAAACAGCGGCTACATCGCGCTTTCGATGGACGGTCAACGGCTGATAACCGGTTCGAACGGCAAATAAGTTCTGTGATGCAACAAAGGGCATCATTTATGAATATGATTTTCGCTCAGGTGATGCCAATATGCCATGTTTTTCTGCGGGAGACTTCCTTGCGAATGGAAAAACGCAGATTATTGTGTGCAGTCGGTCACAGAGTGGTGGAGATTATTATGTTGGATTTATGGGCATCGAGGATGAAAAAAACAATAAAGACATACAAAGTGTTGCCCTTGCACAACTCCGTTTGATTGATGTACCAGAATGTATCTTGAATGGAGATTTTGATGGAGATGGTCTCTTGGACATATTGGTCATAGCAAATGATCGCGCCGATGTATATTGGAACAGAGGATGGGATTTGAAGTCCAGCATAGTTTTTCACCCCTCGACCAAAACATCTATTCCTCAAATCAACACTAATTGTGCTATAATTCGTATTGGAGACTTTGATGGAGATGGAGTGTCCGACATATTATACAACGTCAAAGGCGAAAGTACCTTTAATATAGTCAAGAATAAAGGCAATAGAACTTTCTCGTCTATTACAGCAATTAATCTGCCCGAAATCTATGACATAACAGATACAAAAAAAGACGATGACAAGTTTTGCGTCGAAGTTACAGACTTTAATTGTGATGGAAAAGCTGACGTACTGATTTCAAAGGCGATGTTTAAGCATCCAAAACATAAAAGCTACTATCGGCACTCGAATAACTACGATTTTTGGCTACAGTCTGAAGGAGACAAGTTTACGATAGCGCACAAGTGGGAATGGGATTTTGACGTGAACCGTATATACCACCAGTTTATAGTGGGCGATTTTAACGGAGATGGTTATCCAGAATGTATGAGGGTGGACGTTGATGACAAGTGGTATATGTACTATCCGTTTTTCTCGAGTACAGCAGCCAGCAATTACAACAAAGTCACACATATTTCCCAAAACAACGGGGCGCATACAAACTGACTAAATACCAAAACTACGTCCTCGCTGGCGGCGTTTACAAGCCCAAACTCATTGTCGCAGAGCAGAAACACCCTGACGACAGCAAAACGTTTTCCACACAACAATACACCGAATACAATGCACAAAAAGGGCATGTAACAATGTCAATCGAAAACTACAAGACCGACTTTGCCCTTGTAACACACTACAAATACGACAACTACGGCAACGTCACTGAACAATCGACTTTTGGCAAAGAACTCGACACATTGTCAGCCATATACAAATACGACGGCTCGCACCGCCTTGTAACCGAAAAAACTTCCAAGCCGCTCAACACCATTACCAAGTACACATACGACCAGTTTGACAACCTCGCATCGGAAACAGACGCCACAGACAAATCAAATCCACTTAAAACAACATACAAATACGACAACTGGGGGCTGAACACGGAAACAATTTTTGCCGACAGCACAATACAATCGACAATAAGAGGCTGGAATGGCATTCGATATTTCATAGCCACATTAGGCACGGCAACCCCTTGGACAAAAAAGACATACGACAATGCCGGACACACCGTGAAAGAAGAAACGATAGCGGCTTCATCTGTTTCCAATACGTCAGTTTCAATTTCTGATTATTCATACGAATCATTTACTTATGACGCGTCAGACCGCTTGACCAAGATTAATAACGCCTACGAATACCAATACGCCCCAAACGGCAACATCCTTTCGCAGACGGGCATCGGCGACTACGAATACAAAGCCTCCCAACCCCACGCGGTAACGCACGTCGACAACGCCAACGGCAAAATCAAATCCTTGCTGCAAAAGCACACATACACCCCACTCCGCAAACCTGCAACCATCATAGACGACGGCAACAAAGACTCCGTCAAGAAATACGTCATAACATACTCCCCCGACAATGAGCGCATAAAGTCTGTCTATACCTGCAATAAAGAAAACATTACGACATACTATCTCCCTGACTACGAAGTGGAGAACGCCAATGGCGTAATCACCACGCGCCACTACATCTTCTCGCCCGCCACAGGCCATCTCGCCGCCGTCAACTTCAAGCAAGGTGGCAAGTCGCAAACCTACTACGCCATCACCGACCACCTCGGCAGCGTCCTGAAGCTCACCGACACAGGCCTCCATCCAAAATTCGAGGCTACATACACTCCCTTCGGAGTGCGCACAATCGTCAAGAACGACCTCGGCTACAACTTTCCGCGAGGCTACACGATGCACGAGCATTTAGATGCGTTTGGCGTAATCAACGCAAACGCGCGTCTCTACGACCCGTATTTGGCGCGTTTCCTAACGCCCGACCCTTATATTCAGGAACCGACCAACCCTCAGAATTTCGTTGGGACCTTTTTTTTAATAGTTGTGTCGGACATACTACCAGATCACTTTGGAGAGCAGGTATTCCTACACTATATGCGTTTCACCCTCACATGTTGAATGTCCAATTGGCTATTAGGCAAATTGGCATAGAATCAAGTCCATATATTTATCAAATAAGAAAATTGGCTTTATTAATAGTGGCACAAGAGGGAAGGCTGAATACTTCGACATGGTGAAGCAACGTCATATACATGGAAATTCTCCTTTTGATGTAGGGACATTGTATATTTTCAATGAAACACACAAAAAAAAAATCCACTGGTTACGACGCTGCAATTGTGTATTGGTGGAAACGAATATTGCCGCCAGAAAAAGTTGCAAGAATATTAAAGCGGGGAAAAGATTACGCCTTAAACAACAGCGAATCACCTGTACATCATCACGTGGCCGTATTGGTAGTGGATTGTTTCGTCGCGGAGGGTGGTCTTGACCTTGTAGACGTACATTCCGGGCAGGCATTTTTGACCTTTGTAGGTGCCGTCCCAGCCCTCCTCGATGTTCTTGGAGTTAAAGACCATCAGCCCCTTGCGGTCAAAAATCATTATCTCGTATGTCGACACGATGCCATGGACGGGCATGAAGATGTCGTTAAGCCCGTCGTCGTTTGGCGTGAAGGCGTTGGGGAAGACCACGATTGGGGTCGTGACGACAGTTACGGCATTCTTGACTTTTGAGGTGTCGCTGCACGAGTTGCCGGTGACGACCACAAGGCTGATGTCGAATGTGCCGTCGAATTTATATTCATGCTCCATTGTCGCAAGTCCTTGTTCCTTCGTGCCGTCGCCAAAATCCCATATATAGTGGTCGGTCAGCGCGGATTCGCAATATACGCGGAGTATCTGCCCCTCGTAGATTGTGTCGAGGTTCTGCTGGAAGGCGGCCGTCGGCTTGGGGAATACGGTTACGGTTTTTGAGGTCGTCGTCGAGGAGCCACAGTCGCCGTACAGGGTCAGTGTCGCTGTGTAGTCGCCCGAGCCGGCGTATGTGTGCCTGACGTTCTGGCTGCCGGAGACGACTTTTGTGCCGTCGCCAAAGTCCCATACAAGCGAGTCGATGTTGGACGAGGCGTTTGAGAAGGTGAATGTGGCGGGTTCGCAGCCGCTGTTCTTGTCGGTGTTGAATGCGGCGATTATTTCGCGGCCTTCGATTGAAAAAGTCTGCTCGAGGGTGTCGTAGCACCGTCCGTCGCTTTCGATGAGCCTGATGTTGTAGTATCCGCAAGACGGGTATGTGTGGGCTGTCTCGTCGATTGTGTTAGATGTAGTTCCGTCGCCAAAGTCCCAGTATGCGGAGGTCACGTTCTTGCTGAGGTTTGCGACGTATGCGGTGTTGTTGGGCCATGTTATCATCGTGTCGGCGAGCCTGAAGTCGACTTTTGGCTGCGGGTATACAGTGACGTACTGGTATGCCGTGTCGGTACAGCCTACGCCGTTGTCAAATGACAGGTCGGCGCGGATTTCGTATTTTTGGACGACAGTGTTGGTGTTCACGAAAGTGTATGTAGTCGGCGCGTTGCGGTCATAGATTCTGTCGCCGTTGGATATTGTGTAGGAAGTCAGTCCGGGGTTGTCTTGCGTTATGGTCAGCTCGAGCGGCGAGCATCCCTCGTATGTGCTGAGTTTGAAGCTTGCCTTGTTCGACGGGCGTTTGATTGTCAGAGGTTGAGTGTGGACTGTACAGCCGTAGATGTCACGGACATAGACAGTGTATGTGCCGTCGGTAAGGTCGTTGAATACGCTGTTGTTGTCCTTCCATTGAACCTGGTCGATTGAGAATGAGTATGGTCTTGAACCGCCGGAGGCCTGGGCGGTGATTTTGCCGGTGTTGCCGTCGAAACAGGCGACGTCGGTGGCCTCGGCGGTCACTTCGAGTTGTGTCGGGTTCTTGATTGTGATTTCGCGGCTGTACTTAGCGACGCAGCCGTTGGCGTCTTTTACTGTCACAATATATTTGCCCGATTTGAGGTTTTGGATATATCCGGGTTCGTAGGGGAATGTTTTTCCGCCGTCGAGCGTCACCTTAAAGCTTCCAGTGCCGCCGTCCGCGTCAACCATGATTTCGCCCGCGCCCTCGTCGTGGCAGAGTATGTCCTGTGTCAACCTTGCGTCAAAATTTATGCGTGACGGCTCCTCGAGGTTTATGTACTGGTCGGACATGCAGCCGTTGCCGTCAGTGGCGACTATGGCGTATTGGGTGGCTGTCAGTTTGTCAAAAATGCCGGTTTCGTTTTGGATATGCTTCTTGTTGCTCTGGAGGGTGTATTGTACAGGCTTTACGCCGCCGGTGACAATGGTCTTTATGCGTCCAGTCGAGTCGCCGTTGCATGTGTTGACGTTTAGGGTGTCGAGCGATGTGATTTCGAAAAGGTCGGGCTCTGTGATTGTGAACTTGCCTTTTATCTGGCACCCGTAGGCATCCCGGACGATGTATGAGTAGTCGCCGGCGTACAGGTGTTCAAAAATGCCGTCGTAGCAGTACGGGTCGCCTTCTACGTCGTCCGGCTGGTTGAGGAAGTACTTGTAGGGGAACTCCGCTTGGATTGGCTTTCCGCCGCGTGTGGTTATGATGGCTATTCCGTCATTATCGCCGAAGCAAAGGTTGTGGGTCAGCTCCGGCTCGCCGACAAATTCAAGCGCCTCGGGGTCTGAAATCGTCAGTCCGGGATGTTCGTCGGCGCATCCGTGGGTGTCCTCGACACGGAGCGAGTATTCGCCGCCGGGTATGTTCATGAAGTTGCCGTCCAACTGTTCAGGGTGGCCGGTGATGCTGTATTTAAGTTGGCCGGTGCCGCCTGATGCCGTGAAAGTTATCCAACCGGTCGCATCGCCGCTACATCCGTGGACGTCCTGGAAGTTGATGTATTCGATTACAACCGGGGCGGGCTGGTTGATGAGCGTCGTGCCGCCGTCGATTTCACATTCGTTCTTGTCGCGGACGACGACATGGTAGTTGTTTCCGGCGGGGAGGTTGTCGAACAGTTCGCCGTCATGGAACGATTCGCCGTTGTCGATGGAGAATTGGTATGGCTTCGTGCCGCCGCTTGCGTTGACGATGAGGCTGCCGTTAGTACTTCCGTAGCATATCGACACGTCGAATGGGACAATGGCTGTTATCACAAGCTCCGTCGGCTCGTTCACGACGTGGCTGTAGGAGTATGCGACACATTCGTTGCGGTCTTTGACAGCCAGGTCGTATATGTCGCCCGGCAGTTTCTGTATTAAAGGCAGGGACGAGAATCTGAAGTTGTCGTCGCCGTGGATGCTATATCCGTAAGTGTATGTCGGCGTGCCGCCGACGGCTTCCATGGAGATAGTTCCGGCGTAGTCGCGGTAACATTTGTTGTCAGTGATGACTATGTTTGTGACTTCGAGTTTTTCGGGTTCTTCGAGGACAATGAGCGAGTCCTGCGCCTCGCAACCCATTGCGTCCTTGGCTCTTACGTGGTATTCGCCTGCGCCGAGGTTTGTGAATGGGCAGGTCTCGACGGTTTGCATTGTTTTTGACGTGTAAAAGTCGTCGACAGAATAGTAGTAGGGTAGTGTGCCGCCATTAGCCACGACGTATATCGAGCCGGTCTTGTCGCCGTTACATAGTATCGTCTCGTCGATGTCGGTTATGCTGATTATCTTGAAGAGTTCTGGTTCTGAGAGCGTTACGGACTGGTTGCCGTATGTCGCCATACATCCCTTCTCGTCTATCACAAATGGCGTGTATGTTCCCGCCTTGAGGTTTTTGAAGACCGGGGTTTCGCTCGGCGGGATTTCGCTGCCGGAGATGTAGTATGTTATAGTTCCAGTGCCGCCGGTCGCCGCGATTTCTATCGAGCCGGTCGCGTCGCCGTGGCATGTGTTGATGTTGACCGGGCGGACGTATTGGATTTGGAGAGGCTCGGGTTCCCGGATTGTCACTTCGCCACCGTCAACCGTGCAGCCCTGGTTGTCGTATGCCGCTACGTGGTAGATGCCCGCTTTGAGGTCTGTGTAATAGGATTTTGCGTCGTAAATCAGGCCGTCGGCGGTGTAGAAGTATGGCTCTGTGCCGCCCTTGGCTTCGATGGTTATCGTGCCGTTCTGGTCGCCGTAACAACCGTTGATGTCCGTGTGGAGGAGCTTGTCGATTTCGAGTTTGTCGGGCTGTTTGATTTCCACTGGCTCTGGCCAACTTATGCGGCAACCCTTTGAGTCTTGGATCGTAATGTCGTACTCTCCGGCGGCAAGGTTTGTGAACTCCTCTTTCATGTTGCTGAATGTTTGGCCGCCGTCTATCGAGAATCCGATGGGTGTGTTTTTGCCAAAGCTTGCTGTTATGACCAGCCGTCCCGACATGTCGCCGTAGCACCGCGTGATGTGTGTGGGCTGTATGTCCCTGATTTCGAGTATCACGTCTTCGCCGAGTTGGGCTTCTTGGGTTTTGGAGAGGCATTTCCTGCTGTTTTTGACCTGGAGGGTGTACTTTCCGCCGGAGAGCCCTTCGAAGCGGCTGTTGCTCTGGAAGGAGTTGCCACCGTCTATCGAAAATTCGTATGGGCTGTGGTCTTCGCTGCCTTCCGACGCCATGACTATTAACTCGCCGTCGGTGTCGCCGTAGCAGTCGATGTCGACCATGCCGTATGAAACCTGGATTTCGGCGGGTTCGACGACCGGGATTGCTGGCATTGTCGCCACGCATTGTGAGGTCACGTCGCGTATTTTGGCATTGTAGGTTCCGTGGCGCAATCCTGTGTAAGTCATTGACTTTTCGGTGCTTTTAGTGTAGTCCACGCCGTCATGCAGCGAATATTCGTATTCCGGGCCGGCGTAGTGGGGAGTGAGTTTTATTACGCCGTCGTCATAGTCGTAGCATGTCACGTCGGTCACGTCGGCGGTCAGTGTGAAGTCGACGATTTGGAGGTCGTCGATGGCGATGTTGGGCTGCTTCGAGCCACGGTCGGGGTCGATGACGATTTTTATTTCGATGCTTGGCAGTCCGGCGTAGTCCGAGAGGCAGAGGTTGACTTTGTGCCACTCGTCGCCTTCGCTGTCCATGATTAGGTTTTTATAGTTCCATGACTGGTCGTGGTCTTGGGTCTCTTTAACGTATACTTGGAGTTGCGCGCCGTTACCGTCTGTCCAGTAGTTATGGACGTACATCGAGAGTATCGGGTTTGTAAGTGTGGAGAAGTCAAATGTCTTTACCATCGTGATGGGCGATGCGGAGTTGTTGTCGAAGAGGTTGACGTATGCGTATGAGTTGCCGTTGTACGCCTCCTTGGGTCCGGTCTCAAAGTTTTTCCCGTTGGTCTTGTACGCAGCGTCGCCGCGTCCGATGACCCAGTTGTTGGTCTGTCCGCTGGCGTTTGTCCAGCCGTCGAGGCCGTTCTCAAACCCACATTCGTATGGGTATGCGTCGACCTGTGCCCTCAGCGCGGTTGACGCTAAGAGCAGCAGCAGGGTGTATATTATTGTATGCGAAATATTAATCTTCATTTCGTTGTGATGTTTCGTGTCTTTAGTTTTCAGTTGCAAATTTATAAAAAAGACGTTTCAATTGGCTAATTTGTTGTCTTTTGAATCCATTTTTTTTTGAAATAGTATAGTTTTTTAGTATTTTCGCATTTTGAAATCAGAGAATAGAAATAGCTTATGTCTTTTAATGTAAAAATATTGGGCTGTGGATCCGCCTTGCCCACGACTTATAGGAACGCCACGGCGCAGATTGTGACCCATAATGGACGTATGTTCTTGATAGATTGTGCAGAAGCCACGCAGGTTCTGATGCGCCGGCACGGCATAAGGTTTGGCTCGTTGAACCATATCTTCATCTCTCATCTTCATGGCGACCATTTTTTCGGGCTGTTCGGCTTGTTGTCCTCGCTCGGTCTGATGGGTCGGCACGGCACGGTCTGGATCCATTCGCCGTCGCGGCTGCAGAACATGTTGGAGTCGGAATTTTCGCCGATTGACATTAAGGAACTCGGGTTTGAGGTCAAGTTTGCGCCCTTGGACCCGGAAGGCTTCGCGCTGACATACGACGACAAGAACTTGGAGGTCTACAGTTTTCCGTTGCGCCACCGTGTCGCGACGTGGGGCTTTGTCTTCCGCGAAAAACCGGCGTTGAGGAATATCATCAAGGAGTGCATCGAGCAGTACGGGCTTTCGATTGCGGAGATTGTGGCTATAAAGAATGGCAGCGACCTACGCCTTCAGGACGGCACTGTCGTCCCAAACAGGGAGCTTACCATCGACCCGCCGAAGATTAAGAGTTATGCTTTTGTGACCGACACTACAAAACTCAGGTCTGTCATCAGTGCCGTCAAGGGTGTCGATGTCCTCTACCATGAGGCGACATACGACAATTCTTTTGCCGAGCGCGCCTTGCAGACTTACCACTGCACGGCTGGTCAGGCGGCGGAGGTCGCGCGCGACGCTGGCGTTGGCAAACTCGTCATCGGCCATTTTTCCGGCAGGTACAATTCTGTCGGCTTGCTTGAAAAACAGGCGCGAGAGGTTTTTCCAAACAGCATCGCGGCGTGGGACGGGATGGAGTTCGAGGTGTAGTTTTTTTAATCACGGAAGTCACGGAGATATTTTTTTACCACGGAAGACACGGAAAACACGGAAAGGAAGCGATAAAAACATAAAGGATATAAAAAATGATAGAAAATTTTACACCGTTCATAGTCATGGAGGTGCTCGAGAGGGCGCAGGAGCTTGAACGTCAGGGTATTGACGTAATACACATGGAAGTTGGCGAGCCGGATTTTGATGTGCCGCCGTGCGTGAGGGATGCTGTCGTGGAGGCTGTGTCCGGTGGGCATACACATTACACACATTCGCTCGGCGACCCAATGTTGAGGTCGGAGATTGCCTCACTTTATAAAAGGGAGTATGGCGTGGAGTTTTCGCCGGACAATGTCGTCGTGACATCCGGCTCGTCACCGGCAATCTTAATGGTGCTGAGGGTGTTGTGCGAGCCGGGCGACGAGGTTCTCGTGTTCAACCCCGGTTATGCCTGCTATTCAAACTTCATCCGCGCGGTGAACGCTGTGCCGGTGGGCATAGACCTCGACCCGGAAGATGGCTTTATGATCGACATCGAAAAGGTAAAAGGAAAAATCACTCCCAGGACAAAGGCAATTTTCATCAATTCGCCTTCCAATCCGTTCGGCACATTGATTGAGCCGGACGTGATTCGACAAATTGCAGGGCTTGGCGTTACCGTGATTTCCGACGAGATTTACCATGGGCTTGTGTACGAAGGACGGCCGCACTCAATCCTCGAATATACCGACAACGCCTTCGTCCTCAACGGATTCAGCAAGCGTTTTGCAATGACCGGCTTGAGGCTCGGCTACCTCGTCGCGCCTGAAAAGTATATGCGAACTTTACAAATCCTACAGCAAAACCTCTTCATCTGTGCGCCGAGCGATGCCCAAAAAGGCGGCATTGCGGCGTTGACGATGGCGGACGACGACGTAAGGCGCATGTGCTCGATATACGACGAGCGGAGGAAGTTCCTCGTAAACGGGCTTAGGGAACTTGGATTCAAGATTTGGGTCGAGCCGAAGGGCGCGTTTTACGTTTTTGCCGACGCGAGGATGTACGCCGAGGACACATACAAGTTTGCGTTCGACATACTTGAAAAGGCACATGTGGGCGTTACGCCGGGCATAGACTTTGGCACGCGGGGACAGGGATTCTTGAGGTTCAGTTATGCAAACTCGCTCGAGAACATTAAGGAAGGTTTGAGGCGGATTGGCGAGTACATAAAAAACGCCGGACGTGGTTAGACGAACCGGCGTTTGGATGAAAAAAAATCAAACAAACAATCAAATCTTCTGAGAATGCATTTTCTTTACTATACCAAACAGTGTTTTGATGATGCAAAGTTAAGGCTTCGCCGCTGACCGTGCAATCCCCAAAAGTAGGTATTTTATAGAACCTTAACTACCCAAAAATAGTGATGCGCAGTGGAAAATGAAAAAAAACGTGCCATCCAAGGTGCCGCCGCAAATATTAAGGCACAAAAATTGTTAAACATACGGTGTTATTCGGTCATGTTATGTATCTTTGCAGAAAGTTTTGCATAGTTGATATGCCCAATGACAATACCACTAAGAAAGACAAATGAAAAGAATATTGCCACTTATATTGTTGATTACCATGATGGTAAGTGCTGCCTACAGCCGCACGCTCGACGAGATTCGCCGAAGCGGGGTGGTCAGGGTCGCCTTCACGCAAAGTGGCACACAGACTATTAACTACCAGTTCGCCAAGGAGTTCGCACGGTTCATAAACTGTGAGCTCGAGATTGTGCCTATCGAATGGAACGAAATCTTCTCGCATAACGGCATTGTCCCCGAGGACTATATCACTAACGATTCGGTATACTACACGCCCGACGCGCTAATGAAAGCCGACTTTATATGCGGCACGACCTACATGTACGACTGGCGCGAGAAGTTTTTTGCCTTCGCGGGCGAGATGCAAGTCTCCGACCTCCTGATTGTCAACAACTACCGCCAAAACAAGTCTGTCATCAACCAGTATTTTGTGCCGAAGGACTTGCGTCCGAAGACCCAAAAGTTGAAGGTGAAGAACTACATGAACCTCAAAGGCCTTAAAATAGCCTTGATGGAAAACTCGTCGTATGAACGCAATATGCAGACAATCAACGACATGATTGGCGGTGGCATTGAGATTGTGAAGACGCACAGCGAGGAGGAGTCCCAGGCGTTGGCAAAGGCGGGGAAGGTGGACGGTTTCGTGACAGTCTCGTATGTCGGCCTCCAGTTCGTCAAGGACAACAATCAGAAATTTAACCTTGCGTTCCCTATCGAGCGTCCTGACAAAGTGGCATGGGCTGTCGCCAAAGACAATACCACGCTCGGCGAGGAAATCGACAACTTCTTCCTGATGATGAAAGGCACTGGACTGCTCGACAGGCTGTTCACTGACAAGTTTGGCTTTAACTATGAATCGTACTACGAGATAATCAGTTCATACTCAAAACTTAACATAAGCGGCACGAGCGACTACCGCGACATGGACGAAATCATGGCATCGGGAAAGTTGATTGTCGCGCTCCGGGACCGTGAGCTCGTGTACCATCCGTCGGGTCAAAAGCAGTTCAACCATTACCTTGCCGGTGAACTCGCCAAGTACCTTGGGCTTGCCTTGGAGATAAGGATAATGCCGAGCCTCCAGTATTATTTCCAGGACAGCCATGGCGAGATTGTCAAGGACAGCGCGTACACCCCGGAGGCGTTCAATAATATTGACATAGCGTGTGACCTTCTCTCGCCGGTCGACTGGCGTAATAACAAAATCGACATCATCGACGTCCTGCCGACAGCCGACATCGTCGTTGCGCGGAAGGACAAGGACATAAAATCCATCAACGACCTCAGCAAGTACCGTGGCGTGACTTCCAAGGGTTCTATCTACGAGGAAGAACTCATTGACAATAACCTACATAACTACTACTACCGCGAGGCAAACGAGTTCTTCTCCGAAGTCATCAGCGGCAAGGCCGACTACTGTATTGTCAACTTCGACATCTACTCGCTGCCAAAATATCCTGAGCTTGAGGCGAAACTCGTCGTAGGCGACATATATTCGGTAGGTTGGGGCATAAAGAAAAACCAGCCCAAGCTCCGCCAAAAGATTATCGAGTTCCTCGAATCCAGCAAGAAAATCGGCATCCTTGACGATGCGTTCATCGGGCAGTCGTCCATACCTTATAAGGCTGCGCAGAACCACCTCAATGCCTTGTACCAGACATACCAGACAGGATATTTCCCGTTTGTGTTCTATGGCTCTGACCAGGGGCTGCCGCAGGAGGACGTAAGGTGCATCTTCCAGGACAACGAGGGTTACATGTGGTTTGGAACTCACTCGGGCGCGGTTAAGTTCAACGGACGGCAGATGGAGACTAACACTTCCGGCGAGAGCTTTGACAATACGATTGTGTTCGACATCGCCCAGGACAGCAAGGGAAGGATGTATTTTGCGACGATAGACGGCGTGTATTGCCGCGACGAGGACGGCGGCTACACTAAATACTTTGACGGTGTGCCTTTCAAGCACATATACATCGACTCCAAGGACAACAAGTTCGTCTATGGCGACAAGGGGCTTTACTACCTGACCGCCAACCACAAACAGCAGTTGAGGATTAACGACAAGGCACCGACCATGCCGACTATCTTGAACTCGATGTCCCAGAACAAGTCCGGGCGCAACACATTCTTGGCGACGCCTCAAGGCTTCTACATGATGGATCGCGACTATAAGTTGACTCAGCTTTCGACTAAGGAATGTTACAGCGTTTTTGTCGAGGAAGACGGTCTGATATGGTTGTCGGCATACGACGGAATTTACACTGGCAATCTCTCGCAGTTCACACGTGGCAATATCGACAGCCTGCGTATCAACAACCGTGTCAGCATAAGTCCAAACTCGCGCATCAGGACTATCAAGCAGAACAAGGACGGTTCGATATTCTTGTTGTCGGATTTCGAGGCGTACCAGATATTCTCGCTCATGCAGAACGCAATCCGCTACGACCAGGCGATTGGCTTGAAGAACCTCAAGCTCCTGTCGTTCTTTGAGGACGAGGAGGAGAACTTTTGGTTTGGATTCAGCGGCGGTATCCAAAAGCTCACTAACCGCTCGTTGAGGAACCTGTATCCCGAGTACATCGACAGTTACCTTAACAACATCGTCGAAGACCAGTATGGTCGGGTGTGGATGGCGTTCAACAACAAGATAATGTACTACCAGCACAAGCTTGTGGATTTCACAGACCAGCTCGACGGGTACAAGTTGCCGTATGTCGTGACGGTCTTGCCCGACGGCGACCTGTTCTTCGCCGACAGCCAAGGGTGGTACATCTACGACCCCGCGACCTTGAAGTGCAAGCACGAGAAGAAGTTCACTAACAAAATCTACAGCCTCAAGAATGTCTACGCCGCTCCGTCGGGCGACATATTCCTCATGTCCGGAATCGACGGCCTCGTGTACCGCATAGCAAGTTTTGACAGCCAGCCGATTCCGATTACTAACGATTTCACCTCTTTGGTGTCGCAGATTGTCAATTACAAGGACATGATTGTCGGCGGCAACAACACTGGGCTTGTGAAGTATAACGGACTGACATTCGAGAACTTGTGTGCGACTCCGTCCCCGGTCCTCGGACTTAGCGCAATCGGCAACGACCTTTGGGTCGGCATGGAAGACGGCCTCGGAAAGTTCACTGAGGACGGAAAGTTCCATACGATTACGATACCGACACTGCCAAACACGTCCATAAACTCAATCCAAAAGTCGAGGGACAAGGAGTATCTTTGGCTCGGAACCAACCAGGGCTTCTGCTACTACAACATACCGTCCAACAATGTCGATTTTGTCGTGTATGCCAACGACGGCCTGCCGGGCAATGAGATTGTGACTAACGGCCTGTTGCTCAACAGCAAAGGTGTCCTGTACGTGGCGACGTACCACGGCGTGTCGGTGTATGACCTCAGAAAGGAGAGTTCTGCCAAGTTTGTGCCGCAGTGCCGCATAGAGAGCATTGTGCTTAACGGCAAGAAGATTTCGCAGCAGCGCACACGCTTTAAGGCGAGCGAGAATAACTTTGTGTTCGAGCTTGCGGGCTTGTCGTTCAAGGACGAGGACGCGATAGTCTATGAGTTCTACATGAAAGGGCTTGACAATGACTTCGTCGCGTCGCGTGGCAAGCAGCACCGCGCAAGCTACCAGAACCTGCCTGCCGGAAAGTATGAGTTCGTATACCGTGCAAGGGGCAAGGACGGCATTTGGAGCGCGTCAAACGCCTTTAAGTTTGAAGTCATGAAGCCGTTCTACCTACGGTGGTGGGTGATACTGCTGTTTGTAGCGGCATTCGTGGGGTTGATAATCTATATCGTGAAACTCCGCGAGAAGCAGCTCAAACGCCGTAATGAAATGTTGGAAAAGATTGTCGAGGAGCGCACTTCGGAAATCACACAGCAGAAGGAGGCCATCGAGCTTAAGAACACGGAACTTGAATTACAGCGCGAGGAAATCCTCACGCAGCGTGATGCCATCGAGGCTAAGAACGCCACTCTTGAACGCCAAAAGACCGAAATCCTCTCGCAGAAGGACGAGCTGGAGGTGCAGAAGAATATCGCAATGCAGCAGCGCGACGAAATCGCCCGCCACGAGCAGGAGATAATGGACAGTATCTATTATGCAAAGCGTATTCAGACTGCCATCATGCCCACCCTGGACACTATTTCGGGCATTTTGCCTGATAATTTCATACTTTTCCGCCCGAGGGATATTGTCAGTGGCGACTTCTATTACTTCAAGCACATCAACCATTATGCCGTCATTGTAGCCGCCGACTGTACCGGCCACGGCGTGCCTGGCGCGTTCATGAGCATGTTGGGCTCGGCGTACCTCAATGAAATCGTGGTCAACAACCAGGACGATATGAAGTCGGGGCGCATACTCGACCTTCTGAGGGTTTCCATCATCGAGTCGCTTAAGCAGACTGGACGTGTCGATGAGGCAAAAGACGGCATGGATATTGCGATGTGTATATTGGATTTGGACACTAACCATTTGCAGTTTTCCGGCGCGTTTAACCCCATGTTCCTCGTGCGCGATGGACAGCTCGAGGAGTACCGCGCGGACCGTATGCCGATCGGAATTTTTGATTATGTCAATGTCGGATTCACGACATACGATGTGGACATGCAGAAGGACGATGTTGTCTATATATTCTCCGACGGCTATGCGTCGCAGTTCGGCGGTAAGAATGGCAAGAAGTTCATGTCGAGCCGCTTCAAGAAGCTTTTGCAGGAGATTTCGTCATCCCCCCTGCCGGAGCAGAAGCAAATCCTTGACGACAAAATCGAGACTTGGATGGGTACTGAATACAACCAGGTCGACGACATACTCGTCATAGGTTTTAAGATTCCATAGTATTTTTTACTGTTTCCTCATTAATAAGTTTTTCTCCTTGGGGCAGCCTTCGGACACGGGAATCGTGTACTGCGGCTGCCCCAAATTTTTGTGTGGGTTGATATACGCGTAGTACTGTAATACCGGGCTGCGGATGCTTTCGGTGACGTTTAACGGCGATTTTGTATGCTGCTTTCAACAAAAACAGGTTGCCGAAAGCGGTATACAGGCGACCGTTGATATCTATGGCTTGGGATGGTGGACAAAAAGTGTTATTACGTTTTTTTTAGTTGGACGCTACCAAATCGTCCAACAACTTGATTTCGTGCGCTCTGCCTATGATTTTGTCTTTTGCCATAATTGAAATTTTTTGTGTTGCAAATATAAAAAAAATCGCCGATACTTGCGCCAAATCTCGAATTTTTTTTGAGATTTGGCGCAAGTATCGGCGATAGTACCGCCAAATCTCTGTTTTTTGGGACGATTTGGCGGTGGTATCGGAGGGGTAGTCGGAAAAAAATCCCCGCCGATGGACGATTACCGGCGGGGAGATTATTGTGAGAGGGATTGATTACGGATTATTCTTTGTCGGCGATACGCTTAGCGATTTCCTCGGCAGTGATTACCCTGTCGTAGGTTTTGAGTTTGGCATATTTGTAGCCGGTGTCGGGATCTCCCCAGCCCCAAGCCTGGTTGCCGCCAAGGCAGATGTATGTCAACATTTCGTGCCCCTTTGACAAGAAGCCTGTTGTTACTTGTCCATCGCCTTCGCCAGTGTAATCCCAGGCATTGACAACGGTATTGTCAACAATAAACTCAGCGTGTTTGTCGGTGATTGTTACGGTTACTAAGTGCCACTGGTTGTCTTCCAGATATGCGACGCTTTCGGTGTTTGCTCCGGTAGTGTTCTGCGCTCCGGTAAAGTCGTTCCAGCCTTCGATGTTGGTCTGCAAAAGTCCGCGTCCTTGGATAATGAACATTGGGAATGTGTTAGAGTTGTCGACAGGTGCGGCAGCGTAGGCAGCGAAAATCGGAGACCATATAAAGGCTTTGCCGTTGCCATTGACCCAGAATGAAATCGTCATTGCATTTGATTCAGAGCAATCGGGAATAGTTCCTTCTGGCAGCAGCAAGTAGCTTGTTCTTTGGGCTGAATTGTCATTTTCGAACACCAGTCCGAATGTTTCGTCCGTTACGAATTTGCCGCTGCCGACGATTTTGCCTTTAAATAGTATGTCGTCGCCCACCAGCTCAGTAACGGTAACATCTATTGTCGTAGAGATGCCGTCGCTGTATGTGATTGTAACGGACTGTGTGCCTTCCTCATTTTTAATGTTGCTGAATGTCAGAACATCGTTAGTCAGGATGTCTCCATTGTTGGATTTAACGACAATGCCTGTCGGGTCGAACTTTATGTCTGATCCGTCTGAATTAAGGTAGTAGATCGTGTTGTTCGGCATAGTGGCTACCGTAATGCTTTCAACCTTGTTGACGATATTGACGTTGTATGTTCCGATGACTGGATTGCCGGCCTCGCCCTCGTTTGTCAGGTAATAAACGGCGGTTACGGTCTTCATTCCTGGTGTCGTGAGGTCGGGGGACACGCTGAGGTGGCAGTCCTTTAAGTCCACTTGCTTTGAGAATGCGTCGTCGTTGAATCCGACGGTTATAGTGGCGTTCTCGACAATCTGGTCGAGTGTGAGGTATTCCGAAAATTCGCGGGTCGATTGGATGCCTTCGAGTTTGATGGAAGATGCTTCGTAGTCTTCGATTGTGGGTCCATAAACGGCGAGTGTTGTGGTTTTTCCGCTTTTGGTGACGAGGACATTAACGACAGACCCCGGAGCCCAATGGTACATGCCCATGTCCGTGGTGCTGTATCCGGATGTGGAACCAGTGGCAGTTTCACCTGGTTTAATGTCACCGTCGTCGGCAAACCACCAGTTGCCTTCCGACATTGTTGTCCAATATCCGTTGCCGTAAAACTCCCACATTACCACTGCGTTTTCGGTCTGGGGTATGAATGTGAGGAGCAATTCTTGGTCGAGGGCGAGGTCGAAGTCGGAGCTTGTCCAGTTGCTGCCGTCGGCGTTGGCGTCAATGGATTGGGGAGACCACCAAGCCGAGCCGACAATCTCTACGTCGGTGTATTTGCCGTCGCTGCTGGTGAACTTCCAAGTGCCGACTTGTGCCTCAACGTGGAGTTTGGGCCAGTTCCAGTCGGTTGATGAAAACGTCTCGAAAAGGGTTCCAAGCGAGTTTTTGTCTATGCCCTCTCCTGCGTTTGCGGCGTTTCTTGCCGCTACGGCCGACACAGAGTCTGCAATCCACTCCGGAGCATCTGCACTGTAGAGTTCGCTCTCGTCACAGCCCGTGGTGAGCGTTGCTGCCACGCTCACTGCAACAAGTGTTGCTGCGAAAATTTTATTTATTTTCATGATTATATTCGTTTTAATATTGTTTGTTTAATGTAGGGAACGTTCCATAATGTACGTCCCCCTACGTTTTTCAAAATTTCTATTGCACGCCTATGCCAGGTACTACGGGGTGTATTGTGTAGCCGTCGTAGAAGCTGCGGTTTGACGTGTTGTTGTTTGCCGAGTTGCCTTTGAGGTTGTAGTTGGCGTTGAGATCCTTGTCAACGATGCACATGTATTCATGACCTTCCTGATAGTACTGGAAACTGTCGTAATCGGCCTCTTCAACGGTAGCAGGCAATTCTGCAACTCTGTCCTTTCCATGGAAAGAGCAGCCGTGTTTGTGGAGTTGTTTCAAGCGCGACGGCTCGTAGAAGAAGCCCCAACGGATGAGGTCTTGAAGACGACCGTGTTCGCAGCCGAACTCTGTAGGACGTTCTACGTTGGCGATTTGCTCAAAGAGTGCGTCCGCTGTGGTGAATTTGCTTTGGTCGAGATCCGCGAGGTTGGCGCGCTTACGTACCTTGTTGATCCACTTGAAGGCGTTTGCTGTGGGACCATTGACTTCGTTTTCACATTCGGCTGCGCGAAGCAGGATGTCGGAGTAGCGGAGCAGTCTTATGTTGACGCCACAAGTAAGACCCTGCGCTGGGATGGTGGTGTAAAGGTTTTCGCGAGCAGTGGTGTGCTTTGCAATCGACATACCAAACCAGTTTGCTCCGGTGGCAATATGCTCGGTGTAAGCCGTGGTGTAAGCCGTGTTGGAGTAGCCGTCCATATTGTCGTATTCGGGTTCGTAGGACAGAAGTGTCCAGTAGAGGCGCGGATCGGGGTTGCCGTTTACCTGGTTCTGGCTCTTGAAAGTCTGATAGAGCCAGGGCTGAGCGGCGAGGTCGTTCCAACCGCCCGCATCGCCGTTGGCAAATACTGTTTCAATTGCATGACCTTGTGTTGCGCTCTTGGAATTGTTGACCGGACCCCACTCGAAGTCGGAGCCACCAACACCGTAGTCGAGGAACTGAACTTCAAAGAGGGATTCTTCGTTGTTTTCGCCACTTTGAGAACGGAAGTTGTCGCCGTAGTCAGCCATAAGTTTGTATGCGCCGTACTTCTGATTGCCGCCGTCTTCGGAACTGAGGATGTCTTTGCAAACAGCGAGAGCGTCGGTGAATTTGCGGCGGAACATCAGTGTCCTTACGTAATAGCCTGCTGCGGCACCGCAAGTTGCGCGTCCTCCAGCCCACTCGCCGCCTTCGTCACGGGATGGAAGAAGTTCCATTGCTTCCTTGAAATCCGCTTCGGCTTGGTCGAGGACTTCCGATTGCGGGCGTGTGGGCATGTACAATCCCTCAAGCGAGCCGTAGTCTTCGTAGTTGGTCGTGAAAGGCACGTCCTGGTAGAATGTTGCCAGTTCGTAAAGACCAAGGCCTCGGATAAAGAGTGCCTGACCTTTGATTTGCTTGTACTTGTCGCTTGATGCGTCAAGGCCTACTTTGTCCACCTTGTAGAGTACGAAATTGCACTTGTTGATGGCATACGACCACATGTAGAGTGGCGATGTCTGCTCGTCCCAACCGGCTTGTGGAGCATTGTACCAGTCGAAACGGCTCCACCAGAGGTTGTCGTTGAATTCACCCACTTCATCACCGAGGCACACTTCCTCGAGGTAGCCAAGACGTGAGAATGTACCGTCCATTCGGATGTGGTTGTAGCAGGCGATGACCGCCTCGTCAAGGTCCGATGAAGTGTTGCCGAACTCGCTTGTTGTCTGCTGATTGGTGTTTACTACATCGAGTTTGTCTTCGCAGGAAGATAAGCCCGATGCCAGCATCAGTCCCAATCCAGCAACATATATCAATTTATTCTTTTTCATGATTGTATCCTATTTTATATGATTCGCTATGTTTTAGAAAGAACACTTGAGACCGAACATAACGGTTTTAGGTGTCGGGAATGAACAGTAGTTGTAGCCGGGAGTCCAAAGACCAGGAGCGTAATCTACATTGTAGCCCTTGTACTTGGTAAGAGTTGCAATGTTTTGGAGCGATACGTATGCTCTTACGTTGCTAACAATGCCATTGAACCAGTCGTCCTTGAAATTGTAGCCGAGTTCTACGTTAGCAATCTTCCAGTAGTTGGCATTTTGGATTTTGCGCTCCGAGAAAAGGTCGTTCCAAGCCAAAGTGGCTGTATTGGTGTAGTAAACGTTTGGCGAACCAGCCGACATTACTTCGGGATCTCTGTTGCCGATTGAATAGCAGGAGGTCATCTGGTCGTAGATAGCGTCCTGAACCTTGAAGCCAAGTGCGCCGTATGTAGAAACGCTGAGGTCCCAACCTTTGTACTCTACGCGTCCGCTGAGACCGAAGTTGACAGAAGGCATGCCGGAGCCGAGGTCTTCACGGTCGGCGTCGGTGATTTGTCCATCTCCGTTGAGGTCAGCATACAGGCAGTCGCCTACGTTTGCGCCAGGCTGGTATTCTGTGGCGCCATGTTCAACTGCGTATGCGTTCCAAGCGTCAAGCTGTGCCTGGTCTTGGATGATTCCCATGTAACGATAGCCGTAAAAGCGTCCGATTTCGTCGTCAAGTTTAGTCATGTAGTTGCCAGTGAGGTAGTAGTCGTTGCCAAAGCCGAGCGATTTTACCTTGTTTTTGAGGGTCGAGGCGTTGAATGAGATGTCGTACTTTACTTTGTGTTTGTAGTTGTGATAAGTGGCAGACCATTCAAAACCGCTGTTTTCCATTTCTGCTGCGTTCATGGTAACTGTGCCGTTGGTTACACCTGCTGTAATCGGTACTGCTACGCCGTAGAGGAGGTCTTCCGACTTGTTCTTGAACCACTCGAATGTAAACTCAATTTGTCCGTTCAACATGCCGAGGTCTAAACCAACAGATGTGGATTTCTTTTTCTCCCAAGCGATGGAAGTATTGACAAAAGAACTGATTGCCGAGCCTGATACGATGCTGCCGTTGAATGAGTACATAAAGTTGTTGCGGTTCATAGTTTCCATATACTGGTATTCGCCGATGTTTTCGTTGCCGAGGATGCCGTAGCTGCCACGTATCTTGAAGAGGTTGATGAGTTTGTCGTCAACCGGGAAGAACTCTTCGCGGTCGAGCCTCCAACCGAGAGAAACAGACGGGAACCATCCCCAGCGGTCTTCGCTCGAAAGCCTTGAAGAACCATCTCGACGAGCCGTTACGCTAAGGAGATATTTCTGGTCGAAGTCGTAGTTGAGACGTCCGATGTAAGACGCAAGACGGTGTTCCGATTCGTAGGAAGTAGCGTCGCGGTCAGCAGCCTGAGAAATCTGCAAGTAGTAAGGAGCAGAATAGTCGAAGCCCCAAGCCGCAACAGTGTGGTATTTTTCTGCCTCGTATGTCATGCCGACTACCGCGCTGATGTGATGCTTGTCGGCGATTGTACCTTCGTAATTGATTGTGTTTTCAACGAGGGCGTCGGTATATTGACGGTAGCCTTGATCGAGACGGGAGTCAGACTGCGAGTGTGTGAGTTTTGAGCTCTGGTACCATGTGGGCAGCCATACAAAGTCCTTGCAGTATGTCTTGCTGTAAGAGAGATTGAGGTTGTAGGAGAGTTTGTGGTTGGCGAAGTTGAGACCTACCATGTCAAACAAGTCCACATTTGCGCTGGCTGTTCCGAGGATACGATCTACTTGGTATTTGCGTTCAATGATGTTGTTGAGTACCAATGGGTTGGACTGTGCGATGTCGCCGTGTATTGTAGCATCGTAAACGCCGTAGCCGTATGCGTCGTAGGGCAATGCTGCGGCTGCACCTTCGCCTTCTCGTCCATCAAGTACCCACGTACTTTCGTCGTAAGCCGGAATGGTAGGCTGCATTACGAGGATGGAGCTCATGAAGTTGCCTTGGTTGGCGTTGAGGCCTTGAATGTACTCGTTTCTGTTGCCGATTGACATATTGTTTTGGTCGGAGTGGGAATACACGAGACCTGTACGGAATTTGATGAACTTGACGTCCATAGTGTTGTTGATACGCGCTGTATAGCGTGTGTAGTCGGGACCTGTACCTTCCACAACGCCCTTTTGATCGAAGTAGTCGAGACCAATATTATAGGTGCTGTGGTCGGAGCCGCCAGAGAGGCTCACGTTGTGGTTTTGACGCTTGCCAAGTTTGAACACTTCGTCAAACCAGTCGGTATTCACATAGTTGCCTTCTTTGAGGAAGTATTTGTCTGAGGTGGGGTCGTAGCCAGAAGGAAGCGCCGTGTTGGAATTTTTGGCTGCTGTCTGAATGTACTCAACAAACTGGTCGGTGTTCATTACATCGAATGTGTTTTTGTTTACCCAGTCAATACCATAGTATCCTGAGTAGTCAACGCGGAGAGGCTGGTTTTTCTTGCCGCTCTTGGTGGTGATGATTACCACGCCGTTTGCCGCACGCGAACCGTAGATTGCGGCTGCGGATGCGTCCTTCAAGATTTGGATGGTGGCGATGTCGTTTGGCGAGAAGTCGCGAATGGACGTTCCTACGGGCACACCGTCGATGATGTACAGAGGAGCAGAGTCTCCGAAAGTGGAGATACCACGGATGCGGACGCTCGGGTCTGCGCCGGGCTGACCGTCAGATGTAATCTGCACGCCTGCCACCTTGCCTTCGAGCATTGTGGAGATGTTGGAGTTGGAGACTTTCTTCATCTCGTCGGCGTCAACGATTGCCACAGAACCCGTCAAATCGACCTTTTTCTGTGTGCCGTAACCGATTACTACCACCTGCTCGAGTTCCTTGTTGTCTTCCATCATGGAGATGGTGCCGAGGTTGGTGCGGCCGTTCACTGCGAGTTCCTGGGTCGTGTAGCCCACGTAAGAGAATACGAGGGTCGCGTCGGAGGGACATTCGATGGAGAAGTTGCCGTCGATGTCGGAGATTGTGCCGGAGGTCGTTCCCTTGACGTAGACCGAGGCACCGGGGATGGGGCTGCCGGTCTCGTCGACCACCGTGCCCTTGACCTTGATGTTGTCGTATGGGGCGGCAATCTCTGTTAGCGAGCCTACGCCGTCACTGGCGAGGGCGGCTGCCGGCGTCAGGGCCAACATTCCCACAAAAACTAAAATTTGCTTTTTCATACCGTTAAATTTAAGTCTAAAACTTTTTTGATTTTTCACGTTTATTAATATAAGTGTTAACTTCAGCCGCAGGGTTGTCGCAATCCGCCCGGCGTTTAGGCTTTGTTAACACGGTGTAAAATTACGTTAACTATTTTTTAACATGGTGGACAAATTAACTCAATAAGTGGATTTGACGGTCAATTTATCTTTTTTCCCCAAATGGCAAAGCCTTGATTATCAATGCCTGAGAAGAGGATTGTAGTTTTTTGGTTCTCCCAGTCGTGGCCGATGTAGGATTTTACGCCGTCAATCTTGGACGATTGGAGAGTGAGGCTGAAGACTCCGTCCTTGAAGTCGCTGATGTTCGCGCTTGAGAGTTCAATCTTTTCGGACGTGTTAGTCTCTTCGGGCAGGAGGACGTTGCTCTGTCCGCCCGAGAGTTCCTTCTCTACGTAGTTGTCCTTTACATGGATTATCTCATACTTGCCGTAAAGGTCTTTTAACGAGAGGGTTGCCTGTTTCTCACCGGCGTAGCGTTCCGGCGAAACCATCGGCCAGCCGTCGGCGCGGAAGTCCATGCGGCGTATGCAGAGATCCATCATGCCCGGCTCGTTCTGCGGACGGCCTTGCGATGCGAGGTAGTAGTTGCCCTGCCCGTCGTCAAAGCACGTGCAATGCGCCATGCCCTGCCAGCCGCCGTGATTCTCAAAACGGTACGGGGCTGTGAGGACTGGGAATGTGTTGACCTCGCCCCTCGGGTCCACGCCGAGATAGTCTGTGTACGGGCCTTCGGGACGGTCGGCGACAGCGACGCGCACATTATAAGTAGTGGCAAGAGGGCCATAACTTACAAAGAGGTAGTATTTTTTTGTGTCGGGATTGTAGATTACCTCGGGGGCTTCCATGTTGTCTACCTGGTAGTTAGCACGGTGGGCGATGAGGTGTCCCTGGTCGCCGTCCGTGAGCGTCAAGCCAGTCTGACGGTTGAGCTCCACGGCAAAAAGTCCGCCGAAGAACGAGCCGTATATCATCCACAACTGGCCGTTTTCATGGTTTTCGATGATGGTCGGGTCGATGGCGTTCATCACTGACGCGCTGTCGGTCTTCACGACGCAACCCTTTGGTGTCCAGGGGCCAAGCGGGTTAGCCGCCTCCGCAAGCCCAATGTACGAGACCTTCTCGCCAAATGTCGAAAGGCAATAGTACATCCTGAATGTGTCGCCTTCCTTATATACAAACGGCGCCCATAGTCCGCGCGATGTCTTGCGTCCGCTTATCGGGTGGACATATTCCCAAGCCTCGGTGGGGATGCTGTCGAATGCGTAGCCCTTGAACTCCCAGTTAACCAAGTCTTTAGATGTGCGCATGGGGATATTGCCAAACTTATGGCGCGGAGGCTTTGGCGGCTTTTCGCCGTCGGCTTTTGGCGGTCGCGGCGGAATCCATGCAGCGTCCGTGCTGTAACAATAATAAGTGTCGCCAAACTTCCTGACACATGGGTCGTGGACATTGTACGCCGCCCAAAAGTCCATGCTGTCGGGCGTTGCGACGCTGGCGTAATTGTCCGCCCAGGGGTTCGGCGAGTCCGTCGGCTCGTAGCCTCCGCCACCGCCACACGCCACAGCAAGCACCATCACTGCCGCAAGCGGAACAATCGCTCTAATGTCAAAAATTGTTTTCATATCTTAATGGTGGTTGTTAATTATTAATTTTAATTACAGTAACACAAAATTAATATATATTCGCATTCACGACGGTGGATAATATCGCAAGTTAGGTGGACGCGCCCGGGGAATACGCCGACAGCGCATGGTGGACAAAAAATCGGGCGAGGTGGACAAATGGACACTAAAAAGTTTTGGATTATCAAATTTCTTTCTAAATTTGCACCTGAGAAACGTTCTAACTGACTGAATAGTGAAAAAATTACTTATATACACCATAATATCACTCGCCACGCTCTCAGGCGCAAAGGCACAATATTCGAGCGACGACTTTGCTTCAAACTACCTGTTCTCGTACCTGACAGTCGAGAACGGACTTCCGAACAACTTTGTGGACGGCATCTACAAGGACAGCCACGGCTTTATATGGATTTGCACACAAGGCGGCGGGCTGCTCAAGCATGACGGATATAACTATGTCCACTTCAACAACCGCAGCGACTTCCGGCTGAGGAGCAACTACGTCAGGAGCGTATGCGAGGACAATTATGACCGGCTGTGGATTGCCACAGAAGACGGTATCGACATCATGGATCTCTCCACATACGGCAAGGCGGCGATGCCCGGACTTGACGACGACGTCACGGGATTATGCAACATGCCGTCGGTGAAGATTATCAAAGACTCGCGCGGCAGCATCTGGGTCACTACGTCTAACTCGATAGTCCGCTTCGACTTCGACACAAAGGGTAATGTCACCTACATCAACAAACTCCACCCCGGCACAAAAATCAACTCGGCTGTCACGGCTCTCTACGAACTCGACGGACAGATGCTCGCCGGAATCAACAACCGCCTTATGAAACTCGTCGCCGACGACAAGGGCAACCTCGTCGCCTCGCCGTTCTCGACCCGGCTCCGCCTCGACTGCTACCTCATAAAGTGCATCGTCGCAAAGGAGACCGAACTTTGGATCGGCACGGACAACGGACTTTTCCGCTACAACCTCAACAGCGAGCATGTGAAGGCCTACTACCATGACGACAACAACCCGCACTCGCTCTCCCAAAACCTCATCTCGGACATCAAGCTCGCCGCAAACGGGCAGTTGATAATCGGCACGTTGCGCGGGCTCAACTTTTATGACTCGTTGAACGACTATTTCTACATCATCACTCAGGACGACGAGAAGGAAAGCTACTTCCGCACAATCAACAGCAATTTCATCAACACCATACTTTGCGACGACCGGATAATATGGATTGGCACAGAATCGTGCGGCGTCAACAAGATGATAAAGCCCGCCATCTCCATAAAAAGCCACCAGTCCTCCAACAACCGCCCCGAGACTTTGCCCACCGGCCCCGTGAACGCAATCTATGAGGACGAGAACGGCACAGTGTGGGTCGGATGCGTAGAAGGCGGACTTAGCGCAAAGGAACGACAGAACGAGGCGTTCAAGAATTTCACGACAGCCAACGGCCTGAGCCACAACTCTGTGAGCTACATCGAGCCGTTGGACGCGAACACGCTCATGCTCGGCACATGGGGCGGCGGCATCACGATTTTTGACAAAAAATCCCGCCGTGGCATTAAGCGAATCAACTATGACACCGACACTATAAACACCAGTTTTGTCGGCACAGTGACGGTCGACACCCTCAACAACGGCGTTTGGATTGGCACAAACCGTGGCATATACTTCTATGATTTTACCACAGATAATATCGAAGTGCCGCTGCCCGACACGATAAACGCGCGCATATTCGGCTCGTTGGGCGATATTGTCACGAAAGACAACAAGCTGGTTATCGGCACTACATACGGCATTGTCAATATCGACCTGAAGACCAAGCAGTCGCCAACTGGACTGAAATTCAGCATCGAACTGCCGCGCGACATGGAGACCGCCTTCCTCTCGAAGACCACATGCTTCATGCAGAGCCACGACGGCTCGCTGTACATCGGCACAAACGGTTTTGGCGTCATCAAGCGCGAAGGCGACACATACCGCCAGCTGTTCACGACCGACAACGGGCTTAGCAACGACATTGTGTCATACATCGCCGAGGACAACAGCCACCGCATCTGGATAGCCACGACAAACGGACTGTCGTGCTACTCGCCACAGAGCAACCGCATTTCGCGCTACTACCGCGAGGACGGCCTGTGCAACAACAATTTCTTTTGGAACGGCGGCTACAAGACCCCCGGCTCCAACATCATCTACCTTGGCACGCTTCACGGGCTCATGTCGCTCGACACCGAACGCTCCCACTTCGCAAACATCGGCAACAAGGTCTACCTCACCGAACTTTCCGTCAACGAGCAGAAAGTCTACCCAGGCAGCACTTATATTAAAAGTGAAATCTCGCGCGAGACCGACATCTACATCCACGAGCGCGACAAATCCATAACCCTCGAATTTTCAGCCCTCGACTACAACTCGCCGACATCAGTGACATACCAGTACAGGCTCGTCGGATTTTCGAACCAATGGACCACTGTCCCTCACAGCCGCCGCATCGCCGTATTCAGCAACCTGCCGCAGGGCAAATACAAGTTCCAGGCACGGTGCGCCGCCGGGTCGGGCGAATATTCGGAACCGACAGAAATCACAATCCACGTCGACGGCTATTTCTACAAGCAGTGGTGGTTCTTGCTCATATTTGCCGCGATAATTTTCATGATTGTCCGCCACCTCATACACCGCCGCATGGAAGTCCTGCGCTCCCAAAAACAACTCCTTGAAGAAAAAGTCAACCAGCGCACGGCCGCCCTCGAGAGCAAGACCGAAGAACTCTCGCGACAGAACGAACTGTTGTTCAAGCAGAACGAGGAAATCTCGCGACAGAAAAAACAACTCGAGGAGATGACCGTCAAAATCCAGGAACTCACCCTCGACAAGCTCGCCTTCTTCACGAACATCACACACGAGTTCCGCACGCCGCTGACACTGATTATCGGTCCGATAGAGCGCGCATTGAAACTGAGCACAAACCCCAAAGTCATCGAGCAGCTTAACTTTGTCGACCACAACTCCAAGCACCTCCTCTCGCTCGTCAACCAACTGATGGACTTCCGAAAAGTCGAGACCGACAACATGCCCATCAACCTTGCGCCCGGCAACTTCAAGACCTTCATCGACGACGTACTCCTGCCGTTCCGCTCGCTGTCGCAGGACAACGGCATTGCCATTAACCTCTACTTCCACATGTCCAACACGTACATCATGTTCGACCGCGAGGCGATGGTGAAGATAGTCACAAACCTGCTCGGCAACGCCGTAAAGTTCACGCCAAAGGAAGGCCACATAGATATTTACGTCGCATCGTTCCATTCGCCCGACAAACTCTACATCTCCGTATCCGACAGCGGCGATGGCATAGTCGAGAAGGACATCGACAAGATTTTTAACAGTTTCTACCAGTCGAAGACCGACCCCCAAGTTAACGGCTCCGGCACCGGCATCGGACTTTACCTGTGCAAGAAACTCACTAACCTCCTCGGCGGCGACATCACGGCGCGTAACGCAAAGCCGCACGGCGCGCAGTTCCGCATGTTCCTGCCGCTTATCAACATGGAAGAATTGCCCGCCGCGCCGGTGTCCAACTACATTGGCGACGCGGAAGATGGCGACGAGAACAACAGTGATTCAGAAAACCTCGAACACAAGATGTCAGTGCTTGTCGTCGAGGACAACGCCGAAATGCGCCAATACATCCGCACTGTTCTTTCGGACACATACACAATCTTCGAGGCTGTCGACGGCAACAATGCGCTGACCGTCCTGCGCTCCAACGTCGTCGACCTCATACTCTCCGACCTGATGATGCCCGGAATGAACGGCGTGGAACTCGCACAGCAAATCCGCATGGACAGTAACATCTCCCACATTCCCATCATCATCCTCACCGCCAAGACGAGCCGCGACGCCATGCTCGACAGCTTCCGCAACGGTGTCGACGACTACATCACAAAGCCCTTCGACGAAGCGACGCTAAAGGCCAAAATCCTCGCCCTCATCGAAAACCGCCGCAAGTTCCAGCAGCGTTTCCGCAACGACATGGACACCGAGAGCCTTAACATTTCCGAAGACTCGTATGACAAGAAGTTCATAGACAAGGTTTTGAAGATAATAAAGGAAAACTACAAGAACCCCGACTTCGACGTCAACGAGCTGATAAGCCAGATGGGCGTCTCAAAGACTTTCATGAACAAGAAGATGCAAGCCCTGGCCCAACAGAGCACCGGCCCCTTCATCCGCGCATACCGCCTAAAAGTCGCCCGCGACCTCATCATAAAGAACCGCATAACCCACAATATGAACATTTCGGAAATCGCATACGAAGTCGGCTTCAACGACCCGAAATACTTCACCCGCTGTTTCACAAAACAATACAACACCACGCCATCCTCCATGCTCGGCGACGACAAATCCGGCGGTCAACAATAACGAGGGACACTAAGCCGCATCAAGCCGGCACATAGCCTCACCGCGGCGGCTGTCGATAACGTCGGCATACATCTGCGTCGTTGATATATTGCTGTGACCCAGCAGTTTTGACACGGTGTAAATATCGACGCCATGTGTAATGAGCGAAGTTGCAAAAGTGTGCCTCGCCACGTGGAACGTCAGCATTGCTCATGCTTTGTCCAGTCTGCGCCTTACGCTCTCTTACCGCTCTGCAAAAGTTGGCGAGTATAGGGGTTTTGTCGCACTGCTTGCTCACATCATTAATGTCTATTGTTATTTTATTACACTCCAACTCCTTGATATTGAAGTTAATATGAACGGTCAACGAACCGTCCGTCAATTTTTCGCACGTTACATTCATTGGTCTTAAATCATTGTTGGATTTTATTTTCAGGACACATTGCATTTTCCGTACCAAAAAAATTAAAAAAATATTTTGTTGTTACCAAAAAGTAACATATCTTTGTGACCGAAAAGTAACATCAATTTTTTTTGAACAATGACAAAGGACAGAGATTTGACAGAAAGACGAATCCTTGACGCTGTGGGCAGGATTGTTGAGTGTGAAGGGTTTGAGGCTGTGGGCATCAACGCCGTCGCCGCAGAGTCGGGCGTGTCGAAGATACTTATATACAGGTATTTCGGCTCTATCGAAGGTTTGCTTTCCAAGTATTTGGAAGACAAAGACTTTTGGCTCAATTTTGACATTGCGGACCTGCCGCAGGGCGATGTCAAAATGTTTTCAAAACAGATTTTCAGGACGTACATCACAATGCTCCGCAATTCACCCGCGCTCAGGAAACTGTACCGATGGGAACTATCGTCCAAACACCCTTCAATCAACGATTTGCGACAGCGGCGCGAGGAAACCGCCCTCAAAATCATCGGTTTTGTCTGCGACCGTTCGGGTGAAAGTTTCGACCGTGTGGCGGGTATCTCCACGCTCATAACAGCCTCGGTGTCATACCTTTGCATACTTGGCGAAAACTGTGGCGTCTATAATTCGCTCCAAATCGACAGCGATGCCGGATGGGAAAAACTTCTTGAGACAATTGACTTTATGATGGCAAAATCGTTGTAACGCTCTCTAAACAAGAAGTTTTCAATGATGATCCGCTTTTTGACGCAATCAGGCTGCGGCACACTCACCGTGGAAGTTTCACGGGCGAAAAAGTCCAAAATAATCTTCTGAAAGGCATTTCCGAAACATTATGCGAAAATGTTGACAATGAGAGGAATGTGTCGGTTTTGATTTATGAATCAGACAGTCCCGAAGCCGAAGTCATCAGGAAAAAAACCGCCGAAGGCAATGAAATCCAAATGTCAGACACTGCGTTTAAACGTGAACTTGTTTCATGGATGCGGTTCAACAAAAAGCACGTCAATGAAACTCATAGTGGATTGTGCTACAATGTTTTGGGTTTTCCATCGACACCCAAGCCCATCGGCAGACGGATTGTGGGAATGTTTCTGAATCCAAAAGCCCAAAACAAGACCGACAACGCCATAAATGCCTCTGCATCGCATTTCTGTGTATTTTGTGTCAAGGACGACAACGCCAAAAACTGAGTTGACCTTGGAGTGTTTTTGGAACGTATCCTCCTGAAAATCACATCACAAGGACTTGCATACAGTTTCAGCAACCAGCCTTGCGAAATTCCGACGTTGAAGGAATCTTTGCGTCAAAATCTCAATCTAAATGCCTATCCGTCAGTTATTATTAGATTGGGATACGGAAAAGAACCGAAACATTTCGCGCCAAGAGAAAATGTCCCCGCTATTTCATCCAAAAAATTCCCTCAAATGTAAAAACTTTCAAATATTTTCCGCATTTTGCAACTTGGTTGCATATTACATGATATAATTTTGCAGTGTAAAAAAAGTTATGTAAAACAATGAGAAGATTCGCACTACTTATGCTTTTGCTGATGCCGCTGATGGTTGCGGCTCAATCTGCAAAAATTTCAGGTGTCGTGATTGACACTAAGGGCAACCCGTTACCGTTTGTTTCGGTTGCCGAAAAAGGTACTGCCAACGGGACAATCTCTGATTCCGAGGGCAATTTTATCATCAAGGTAAAACAGACGCCCGCCACTCTCTCTTTTAGTTGCCTGGGTTTTGTCGCCTACGAGCAGACATTCTCTTCTGGCAAGGAAAAAGTTTCCATCACCCTCGACGAGGAGACCACCGAAATCTCAGAAGTCCAGGTAACGGCAAAACATGGTCGCTCACGCACCGACAACGTTATAATCGGAGTGGAAAACATCCAGATGTCCGAGATGGCGAAGGTGCCCGCGCTGATGGGGGAGAGGGACATCATCAAGTCAATCCAGCTGCTCCCCGGCGTGAAGGCGGAGGGCGACGGCTCGTGCGGTTTCCAAGTGCGCGGCGGAAACGCAACCCAAAACCTAATCCTCCTCGACAACGCCGCAATCTACAACGCAGGCCACCTGATGGGCGTTTTTTCCACCTTCAACGACGACGCGCTCACCAATGCGTCACTATATAAAGGCGCGATTCCGGCGCAGTTCGGCGGCGCGTCGGCTTCGATTTTCGACATAAGCACGCGCTCCGGCGACATGGAAAACTTCGGCCTCAACGCGTCTATCGGCCTTCTGTCGTCAAAATTCTCGGTTGACGGCCCGGTCGTGAAAAACAAAGCATCGTTCTTCCTTGCCGCAAGGCGCACGTACTTTGAGATTTTCCTCAAACCCACGAAGAAATGGAAAGACTACACACTCAATTTCTATGATGTCAACGCAAAAGTGACCGTAAAGCCCTACAAGAGAGGCACTTTCAATGTGATGTTTTTCCGTGGCAGGGACAACATGAAGATGAAGGACGACATCGCCGCCATGCACTGGGGAAACACCGCCGCAGCCTTCGATTTCAAGCACAATTTCACCGACCACATCAGCTCCAAGACATCGCTGGTATACAGCAACTACGCCTTTGAGGAATACATGAAGGTTCTCCACATGGACGCAAAGGACGACGCTTACAACCGCCACCACGCCGTGCGCGAGGAAATCAACATAAACCCCACCCAAAACCACAAAATCAACATCGGTTTCCAGTTCGACCACATCAACCTCAAGTCGCTCGAATGGCGTTACCAAGGGCGCAACGAGAAGGAGTTGCGCGACGCCGACGAGTTTTCGTTCTGGGTGTCGGGCGATTGGAAAACTGATTTTGGCCTCGAGCTATCCGCAGGCGTAAGGGGTGTGGTTTTCAACGCGTTGGGCGGCGCGCCGTTCTACCATATCGACAACCTCGGCGAGATAACCGACACCCTCCACTATGCCAAGCGCGATGTCGTGAAGCAGAACGTATCCATAGAACCGCGTTTCAGCCTCAAACAGCAACTCACAGACCATCAGAGCGTTAAGGCGGGATATTGCCGCACAACGCAGAACATACAGTTTGTGCTGGACAACGGGCTGTCGTCGCCGCTCAGCCGTGCAATGATGATAAGCAACATCATTAAGCCTCAGGTAGCCGACCAGATAAGCGCGGGCTACATGGCTGAAACTCAGGACAAAAAGTATGAGTTTTCCATCGAGGGCTACTATAAGCAAATAGACAATGTTTACGACTACAAGGACGGCAAAGACCTCGGCTCGGCAATCGAGATGGAGCGCATTGTGTTGCGCGGCGAGGGCAGGGCGTATGGCGCGGAGTTTTACGCAAAGAAAAACCTCGGCGACTTCACCGGCTGGTTCTCTTACACATTGTCGTGGGTGGAGAACAGGATTGACGGAATCAACCAAAACCGCTGGTACACAGCCTCCAACGACCGCCGCCACGACATCTCCATCGTGGGCATGTACCGCCTTAACCACAAGTGGGACCTCTCGGCAACGTGGGTTTTCACCTCGGGACAGGCACTCACCGCGCCGAGCGCGAAGTTCGATGTGGCCGACTGGACAATCAACTACTACAACGAGCGCAACGGCTACCGCGCACCCGCCTACCACCGCCTCGACGTTGGCATCAACAACACCAAGGAGCGTCCCAAATACACGAGGATTTGGTCTTTCGGCATCTACAACCTCTACAACCATTACAACCCGTACAGGATTTCGTTTGAGAACGACGACACCAAGCCCTCCGGCACAAAGACGGTGATGATTTCGCTCTTCGGCATCATCCCGTCGGTCACATACACGATTAAATTTTAATATTCTTGGTCACGGAAAACACCGAATACACTGAATTTTCGTGTCCTTCCGTGTTTTCCGTGTTCAAAAAAAACACTGATAGGTAATACAAAAATACTATGAAAAAAATATTTTACATTTTTGCGGCGGCAACCGCGATACTCGCCTCGTGCGAGAAGGAGATAGACCTCGACTACAAGGACATCGACCCGCTGCCGGTCATAGAGGGCATCTTGTCGAGCGAGAATACGGAGGTAAAGTTCACCCGCACACGCAATATGGGCGATTCGGTTAAAAGTCCCGGAATCCAATGCGAGTCGGTGCGCATCATCGGCGAGGACGGCACGGCCGTGGAACTCGATTTCGGCAGCGACGGCGTCTACCGTCCCGCGCAGAACATCGACGTGGAGCCGGGGCGCACCTACACCCTCGAAGTAAAGAACGATGGCTTGACCTACACCGCTCAATCCACCGCCAGCGAGCCGGTAAAGACCACCGGGCCGGAGTTTGTCTGGGCGGAGTTTGTGGACTGGATGCAGTGCTGGGAGTTTCTTGTGGTGGACAATTCCGATAGTGTTGAGAAATTCCTGAGAATCAATATCTTCCGTAATGGCAAGATTTACTATTGGGGCACCACGAGCGGCAAGGGCGAGTTCCCGGTTGATTTGGGGTTGTATTACGACAGCGACATGGAGTTCGACGAGGAGATGATTCTCTACGACGGCGACAAGATGCGTTTCGAGATTATGACCATCGACCGCGCTACCTACGACTACCTCTACGGCCTCCAAATCGACAACATGAACCCCGCGCCGATTTTCAGATGCTCCGACCCCGATGTCACCTGCCTTGGCTACTTTTCGGCGATGGTGACTGTGCAGGTTCAGGAGGTTGTGTACGAGAAGACGAAGCATCCGTAGGGCAGGGGGTCAACGCCTTTGGTCGAAAAACTCTTCGGGGTTGTTGTGGAAGTCCACAGGGTCGGGCAGATATTTGCCTTCCTCGGATTGTTTTTCGATCATTTTTGATTCTTTGAGGTCTTCCTCGGCGGCGTTTTCAAGTTCGCCGTTTATGTATTTGATTGATTTGTATTTCTTTGTCTTTGGGTCGTACTCCTTCCACTCGCCGTGCTTGACATCGTTCTTGTAGTTGCCGGTAAGTTCGATTTCGCCCTTTGTGTTGTATTTTGTGTAGAGGCCTTCGAGTTTGCCATTGACATATTTAGCCTCAAAAAGTATTGTCCCGATGTCGTGGTAGCGTTTCCATACGCCGTCCTTCACGCCGTTTTTCCAGTTGACTTCCTCGGCTGGCAGCCCGTATGGGAAGTATGTGGTTTCCAGGCCATTTTTAACGCCTTTTGTGTAGTTTTCCTCGGCGACGAGGATAGAGTCGCTTTCGAGGTACTGCCATAGGCTGTCCTTTTGACGCTTGTAGTAGTAGCCCATCGCCACGCGGTCGCCGTCCTCGTTGTAGAGGATTGCGGAGGCGCGGTCGTCGTCTATCATGTAAAGGTGCGCGCTCACGCCGCCGCGCTCGTAGAATTTGTAGTAGTCGCCGCGCGGTTTGCCGCCCTCGAAGTTAATCTGTGACTTGCGGTTTCCGTTTGGGTAGGTCTCTATCCACACTCCAATCCTTTTTCCCGTCACGTCGGTCTGGTTAGTCGGGCCTTCGTATGCGGCGAGGGTCTTGCCGTATGTCACCGGCGCGGCGAAAAGTTCCGGCATGTATATGCGCTTGTAGATTTCGGTCGTGTCGTTGAAAATCTTCGCCAACATCATCGCGTGTTGTCCGGCTTTCTTATTGTCGCCGGCAGCGTAGAATTTGTCCTGGAACTCGGTTATCGTGGCTTTCAGGGAGTCGACTTCCGCCTTGTAGTTCAAACGGACGGTCTTGTCCTTGTCTTTGTTAAACGCTTGATATAGAGTATTTTCGGCGGACGTGAGGTTATATTCCTTTTGAGGGGTTTGGCGGAAAATCCTGTGGTATGTGAACGCCAGGATGTATACGCCGTCGGGTTTCTGCGGATTGGACGCATTGTACTTCTTTGCGGCTTCCATACATTCTGTATAACTCTCGTTTTCAAAGAGTTGCTTAACTTTGTCGAGTTTCTTGTCCTGGGCTTGCGCGCCGAGGGCAAACGCCATGATGGCTGCTGCGAGTATTATCTTTTTCATTTGTTTATAAATATTTTGGTTGATGTGGCGGTCGTGCCGGTTTGTATTCTGATAACGTAAATGCCACTGTTAAAATTGTACGTCGGGCATCTGAACGTTGTGGAGTGTGGACGGTACGTGGCGACTGTGCGGCCGAGGATGTCAGTGACTATGAGCCTGTCGATTTCCAAGTCCGATGTCGCGGTCATCATGTCGTCGATTATGGTTATGGCTGGTTTTGAGGTCTTTACGGCGATGTTTTCCGTCGCCGTGTATTCAGAGATGCCCTCGTTGAGCGTGAAATCGAGGGCTGTAAGTTCGTTTTCTGTCGTGCTGACAGGCTTGCATTGGGTCTCGTAACCGTCTGCGACTGCGCACACTTCGTATTGCCGTCCGGCGAGTGTGGGTCTGAAAAACATGCCTTCCTTGTCGCACTTGACGGACGAGAAGTTGGCATCGTGTCCGTCGAGATATATCTGAGCCTCAATAGGTTTGCCGTCCATACTTGTTACACGCCCGCTTATGCCCTGGAGCGCGTCGCCGAGGAAGGCGATGAGCGCGTCGCGGTTGCGCTGCCAGTATTCGTCCAAGAGGTCGCACCGCAGGAGCTTGATGTTGGAAAGTTCTATCGTAATCTCACGGCATCTTTGGGAGGCCATCATCCAGTCCTGCCGTCCGCCAGAGACTTTGTACCATTCGCTGCCGAAGACGTAGCCTTTGGCGTTGACGGATTTCATGGCGTTAGGCGCGTGGGCGCGGAGTGTGGCGATGTATTTTGAACAGATGGCCTCGAACCATGGCTTGTCGGGCAGTGAAAGTTCGTATTCATAAAAACTGTCCCACGGGTAGTTCAAGACCTCGTCGCCGCCGTGCATGTTTGCCGACATGGTGAACCTCCGGCTCTTGGCAAAGTCCATCATCGCCACGGTCTCCGGCTCGTAACTGCTTGTGGATTTGGCTACTGCGCCGATTTGTGGAAAATTGCGGTTGAGGTCTATGTTGTTCGCGTTATATCTTTGCGCCCGGGCGACAGTGGCATTCCCGCCCCGGTATGTGCCGTCGGGGTTAGAGAGCGGGTTGATGTACAGCACTATGTTGTCCAATATTCGGCTCGTCGCGCTGTCAGTGCCATAATTTGTCAAAAGGTAGTCTATCAGCCGGAGGCTCAGTATGAAGCCGCAAGTCTCGTCGCCGTGCATTGTTGAGGTCAGGAAAAATCGTGGGCGCGCCGTCGTGTCGCCCTCGGCTGTGAGCCTTAAGGCAAGGATTTTGCGGTTTTCGACGGATTTTCCGATTTCGACTAACTCGCATAGCTCGGGGCAGCGTCTCGTGAAGTCTTCCATCATTTCGATGTACGTTTCGTATGTCGGGTAGTGTGCCCAGTCTTTCATGTCCTCGATTTTGTCCGCCATGTCGATGTAGTCGCCGCTTTTTGACAGTGACATTCTGTATGAGCGGAACTGGCTTTGCGACAGTATTTTACGCAGTTCGACGAGTTCGTTTTCGTTCGCGTATGCGGTTATCGTGCCGTTACGGGCATTGTCGATGGAGACGGCGCGGGATATGCGGCCGATGTCCTTGGCATTTTCTGTGGGGATTTCGACGAGGTAATCCTGCGGGTAGGAACGAGCCGCCATTAGGAGTGCGAGTATGGCTAATATTATCTTTTTCATTGTAGCCCAAAGTTAAAAAAATATTCTCGAACCCACAATCCCAAAAAGTGTGAAATTTTGGTTTTAGTGAAATTATTTTTTGTTATTGGCGTTATTATATAATAAAACTTTTTAACTTTGCGAGCGTCTAACATCAAAAGATAAATATCCTATGAAGAAGATTGTGACATATTTAATGTTGTTAAGCCTTGTGCTTTTAGTTTCATGCGGCAAGCGCAGCGGCTCTGGCAATGTATTGACCGAAATCCGTGACGTTCAGGATTTTAACAGCATCAGTATAAGTGGTGACATGACGCTGGCTATCATGCAGAGGGACCGGTACGATGTGCGCATTACGGCTGACGACAATATAGTCGGCTCGATATACGCCATCCAAAAGGGCGGCTGTCTGTATGTCGAATGTCGCAACCAGCCGATTTCGTCCAATATTTCGGTGGTCGTGACCATGCCGTCCATAACTTATCTCGAAACCAAGGGGCATGTCCCGGTCACTATGCAAGATAAATTCTCTGTCCATGACTTTGAAGTCCGGCTCTCCGGCAATGGCTCGGTAACGTGCAAGAATATTGTTTCGGACGGTGCAATAAAGCTTTATAATTTTGGCAGTGGCAATATCAATTTTGCCGGTCAAGCAGCCGAGCTTTCGTGTGTCACTCGCGATGCAGGGAATATCCTGGCGGACAATCTTGTGGCTGGCTCTGTCGTGGCGAAGGTGGCAGGTTCGGGCAGTTCTTTTGTGAACACTGTGGGAAGCCTGAGCGTAATTGTCGCAGGTTCAGGCAGTTTGGTGTATAGCGGAAAGCCGTCGATGATAAGTAAATACATCACTGGCTCGGGCAGCATCGAGGCAAGGCAATAGCGGGCTATTCGAGTGCCTGTATCATCATTTTGCCGATTGTAATGTAGTCGGCGGGCGTGTATTCATGTTTTTTGGGACTTATAGCCCAGTCGATTTCGAGTGTCGACGAGAACAGCAGCGACGAGCCGTAGTTAATTTCGTTCCACCAGTCGGCTGTCATTCCGTCATATTTGTTGAGGTTGTCGCTGATTGGGATTGGCATGTAGCCTGATATTGTGGCGTATTTGTGCCAGTAGTCGAGGATATTGCCGTGCTTGGACGGCGTGGAGTTGAGGTCGAAGTACGAGAAGTTGCCGTTGGGAGCACCGCCCGGGAATGTTCCGTGAATGTCCCAAAATATTTTGTAGTCGTGCTTTTGAGCCGTAGACTTAATCTCGTCCTCGATGAGCCTAATGACCGTGCGTTTGGGATTTTCCCAGTCACGGTTATAGTCCACAGGCAGCGACATGCGGCCGCTCTGTCCGTTGACTACGCTCTCGACATCCACCATCGGCACAATCTTGAAGATATGGTTTTTGAGTAGTTTCTTGCTGCAACTGTCAGATAATAAGTATCTTAACATTCCTTCCATCACATAGTTTCCAACGCTCTCGAAAGCGTGTTGGCGGCATATTATCCAAATCAGCTTTTTTTTGCCGCGTTTGGATTTTGTGATTGTCAGCAGTTTCACGTCAAGGCCGTTTTTAGTGGTCATGATTGTCTCGGAGGACATGACGCTTGGGTTGTCGTGTGAATTAAGAAAGTTGTTAAGTCGTGTGTACGTGTACGGGTGGCCGGTGGCGATGTAAGTAGTGTCGTTTTGCGGCTTTATTTGCAGGTTCAAGTCCGAGTGTTTCCCGTTTTGTTTGTGGAGGGTGAAAGTGGTGTTGTCATTGCTGATTGCTGGATATGTTGGACGGTGGACTGTCGCCTTGAATTTTGACTTGAAGGTCAGCACAGTGTCCATGCGGTAGCCCGTTACGCCAAAGTTGAACCATACGGCGCACGTGTTGACGCTGTCGACATACGGCTCGAAGGTTATCGTGTTTGACGCGCTGTCGTACTCGCACTGCCCGACGTTCTGGTTTTCGAGGTTTCTGATTACAGCGAAATTTTGGGCCGCCGCCGTCGATGCAATGAGCATTAGTATTATAATCGCCACTTTCATAAGCTTGAATTTTTTGTTACCGCAATGACTTTAAAAAAAACGAATCAAATCGAATTAAAATTCGATTCAATTCGCTTTAATTTACTTTTTGAAAAAAATGAACTTAGTTAGTCTTTCACCAATTCGAGTGTGTCTTGTGCGATTACGAGTTCCTCGTTTGTCGGCACAACGACAACCTTCACCTTCGATGTCGGCTTGCTGATTACCATTTCCTTGTCGCGCAGTCCGGTGTTGACAGTGTCGTCAAATTCCACGCCGAGCCATTCGAGGTTCATCGCCACGCCACGCCTTGTCGTGTCGCCCTTCTCGCCGATGCCGCCTGTGAATACTATTGCGTCGCATCCGTTCATGGCAGCCATGTATGCGCCGACGTATTTCTTGATGCTGTAGTCCTGCATCTTGCAGGCGAGGGCTGCGCGGTACTCCTTGCGCACAAATGCCGCCTCCTCAACGTCGCGCATGTCGGACGATACACCGCTCACGCCGAGTACGCCGGACTGCTTGTTGATGAAGTTGTTCATGTCCTCGGGCTTCAATGCGCCGTTTTCGAATAGGTAGGGGAACACGGCGGGGTCGATTACGCCGCAGCGTGTGCCCATAACGACGCCTTCGCACGGTGTCAGTCCCATGGATGTGTCGATGACCTTGCCATTGACGATCGCGGCGAGCGATGCGCCGTTGCCGATGTGGCAGGTGATGAGTTTTGAGTTGTTGTAGTCGAGACCGAGGATTTCACATGCGCGCTTCGATACGTACCTGTGGCTTGTGCCATGGAAACCGTAGCGGCGGATGTGGAGTTTTTCGTACAATTCGTATGGAATTGCGTACATATATGCGTAGTCGGGGATCGTCTGGTGGAAGGCGGTGTCGAACACAGCCACTTGCGGGAGTGCCGGCATTGCTTTTTTCATTGCTCGGATACCCTTGAGGTTTGCCATCTGGTGGAGCGGGCCGAGTGGCGCGATTTCTTCAATTTTGTTGATGACTTCGTCGTTGATAACGACACTGCCCTTGAAAAATTCGCCGCCGTGGAGTACGCGGTGTCCGGCTGCTTCAATTTCGTTGAGCGACGATATTACGCCGAGTTCTTTGTCAGTGAGAGTGTTGAGGACGAGTTCTATTGCGTCCTGGTGGTCGTTCATCGGCTGGTCGATGCGTGTCTTTGGGCCGTCGCCCTTTGCATGTTTGAGGAATGAGTCTGCCATGCCAATCTTTTCCACGCCGCCTTTTGCGAGAACCTCACCGGCGGGCATGTCGATGAGTTGGTATTTAAGCGACGAACTTCCACAATTTATTACTAATATCTTCATGTCCTTTGTTTATTAACGTAAATTTTCTTGTTGGACGCCTGTCGGCGATCTTTTTTTGAACGAAAATTAAAACGAATTGCAACGAATTATAGCGAATTTTTATTAAGAAATTCGTTTTAATTCACTATAATTCGTTTTAATTTGTGTTTATATAAAACATTTCCGTCGCCGTAAGGCGGCGGTGGTGTCAATGTTTATTTTGCGGCGGCTTGTAGTGCGGTGATAGCCACCATGTTGATGATGTCTTCCACGTAGCAGCCACGCGAGAGGTCATTGACAGGAGCGGCCATGCCTTGGAGGATTGGACCCACTGCGTCTGCACCGGCGAGGCGTTGTACGAGTTTGTAGCCAATGTTTCCGGCTTCCAATGACGGGAACACAAGCACGTTTGCCTTTCCGGCGACATGGCTTCCAGGAGCCTTGAGGTCTGCAACTTTCTGAACCATTGCAGCATCGGCCTGGAGTTCGCCGTCGATGTCAAGTTCGGGAGCGGCAGCCTGTGCGAGTTTTGTAGCTTCCACTACTTTGTCCACTTCGTCGCTCTGTGCCGAGCCTTTGGTCGAGAAACTGAGCATTGCCACTTTTGGGTCGATGCCAGCGAGGGCTTTTGCAGTTTTTGCGCTAATTACTGCAATATCAGCGAGTTGCTGAGCGGTCGGAGCGATAGTTACGGCGCAGTCTGCGAATAGGAACACGCCTTCTTGACCGTATTCTTTTTTGGGTACGACCACCACGAATGCGCCTGAAACTGTGCTAACGCCAGGAGCGGTCTTGATGTACTGGAGTGCAGGGCGGATAGTGTCTGCGGTAGAGCATATTGCGCCCGCCACCATGCCGTCAGCGTCGCCAGCCTTTATCATAAGCGTGCCGAGGTAGTAAGGGCTGTCGAGCTGTTTGAGAGCTTTTTCGACAGTCATGCCTTTGGCAGCGCGGATTTGCGCCATGAGTTCGGCGTATGCCTGTTTTTTGTCGCAGGACTTTGTATCTACTATTGTAGCCTTGGAGATGTTTTTGAGGCCGAATTTGTCGGCTTCTTGAGCGATTTTGTCGGGGTTTCCGATGAGCACGAGTTGTGCGATTCCTTCGCCGAGTATTACGTCGGCGGCCTTGAGTGTACGCTCTTCTTCGCCTTCAGGAAGCACGATTCGCTTTCCGGCTTTCTTTGCGTTTTCTCTGATTGTTTCCAGTAATGTCATGGATTTCAGTTATTTATGTTGTTTTATGTGTATGCTGTTTCAGATTGCTAAATTAGAAAAAAAAATATTGATAGGCAAAAAAATCTTTTTAAATTATCTTAATCACTTTCCGCACCCCTTGCAACCCCCTGGCATCCACCATATAGTAAAAAATTTTGAAAAAAGTTTCAAAAAGATTTGGAGAATGGGCTGGAAAGTGCGTATCTTTGCACCCGCAAACACAAAGAAAGACGCACATTGACAAAAGGCATCAAAGTTTGATAGTTGCATGAGGACACGCAGCCTGAACGCCACGGGACAAACACTTAACGAAAAGTTAACCTGAAAAATTTGGAGCGGCGGCGGAAAAGTGAGTAACTTTGCAGCGTCTTTCGGGAACGAGATTCCCGCACTGGCGAGAGGGGGAGCAATCCACCCGCCGAGGATATTTGAAAAAGATTGACAGCAAGCACAAGGCGTTTTATTAAGAGGGCTGTAGACAGGCAGCCCGCACATGGAAG
>CAJOJG010000021.1 GCA_905234655.1 uncultured Bacteroidales bacterium | reverse complement strand
GACTGCAAGACTGCGCCGTCGTAGTTGACAAATTCAATCTTGTATTTGTTGGTGGTCGGTGTGAATTGTGCGGTGTATGTTGCGTCGGCGGTCACGCTTTCGATTTCGGAATCCCAGCCGCTGAACGTGTATGTAAATTCTGCGGTTGCGGTTTTTGTCGGTGTAGTTCCGTCGTATGTCGGTGTCGTTCCGTATTCGACTTCGGACGACTGCAAGACTGCGCCGTCGTCGTTGACAAATTCAATCTTGTATTTGTTGGTGGTCGGTGTGAATTGTGCGGTGTATGTTGCGTCGGCGGTCACGCTTTCGATTTCTGAATCCCAGCCGCTGAACGCGTATGTAAATTCGGCGGTTGCATCCTTTGTCGGCTCGTCGCCGTCGTATGTCGGTGTCGTGCCGTATTCGATTTCGGACGACTGCAAGACTGTGCCGTCGTAGTTGACAAATTCAATCTTGTATTTGTTGGTGGTCGGTGTGAATTGTGCGGTGTAGGTCTTTGCTGCGGTCACGCTTTCGATTTCTGAATCCCAGCCGCTGAACGCGTATATGTAAATTCGGCGGTTGCATCCTTTGTCGGTGTAGTTCCGTCGTATGTCGGGGTCGTGCCGTATTCGACTTCGGACGACTGCAAGACTGCGCCGTCGTAGTTGACAAATTCAATTGTGTATTTGTTCTTGGTCGGTGTGAATTGTGCGGTGTATGTCTTTGCTGCGGTCACGCTTTCGATTTCTGAATCCCAGCCGCTGAATGTGTATGTAAATTCTGCGGTGGCGGTTTTTGTCGGCTCGTCGCCGTCGTATGTCGGGGTCGAGCCGTACTCGATTTCGGTGGACTGCAAGACGGTCTCGCCGTCGTAGTTGACAAATGTGATTGTGTACTGGTTTATGTCCCACTTGGCATACAATGTAATGTCGGTGGTAATGGGCTCTGTGAAATCAAATGCGGTCGTGTAATTGTCGTCAGAGTACCAGCCGCGGAATGTGTGGCCTGTGGCTTCCAGGTCTGCGGGTTGTGTGGCGGTGGAGTTGTGTTCTACGGACTGGTCGTCGGGGGCTGCGCCGTGGATGGTTGCAAAGGTTACGGTGTGGTAGAGCGGGGCAATAGTGAAGGCTGCTGTTTTGGTGCCGTCGTAACAGTTTTGGCCGGTTACGGTGATTGTTACCGTGCCGGGGTCGGTGTGGTTGTCTGCGCCTTCGGTAGCGTGGGTGTAGGTGACGGTGTAGTCGTCGGGGTCAACTTCGTTGCTGTTTGCGTCGAGGACGGTGAGCGACGGGGTGATTTCCAAACCGTTGTAGGTATATGACGATTGGTTGTCGGCGAGGGCAACGGATTCTATTTGGTATTTGCGGTAATTGACCTCAAAATCGTATGTGGTGCCGTTGTAGTTGTCGTCGCCGTATACAGTTACGGTGTAAGTGCCGGACTTGGAGGGTGCGGTGATTGTCTCTTTGGTTATCGGGTCGAGGATTGTCCACGAAAGCCCAAGGTTGTTCTCGGAGTTTTGTATGGCTCCAGGATGGTATGTGCTTACCAAATCGGGATTCCATGAGTAGCCACAAAGATAGTCTTCTGTGGATGAAACTGACACATCAGGTGTCGCCTTTTCAATAGTCCATATAGGCGTGGGAGGGTCGAATGTTACATTGTAGTTATCGCTGCCGGAGGTTGGTGTGATTGTGTATTCGCCGGCGCCGGGTGTCGTCGTGGCGTTCAATACGCCGTCGCACTCGAATGTAATCTGCATGTCGTCAGTGCCGTCATGGGTTATGTCGTCAGTGCTGACAGCGTCGCCATAGGTTGTGGTTGGTTCGGTGACGTGGACTGTAACGTCGGCTTTTTCGATTGTGAATGTCGTTTCTCGTTGACCAATAGTGAAGTTGCCGCCGGTCTGGTTGGTGATTGTGACGGTGGCTTCTCCGGCGGAAATGTTGTCGGTATATTCAACGGAATATTCTGTCGTGGGGATGGTCAGGGTTTGGGTGTCGCTCAACTTGTATGTCAATGTAACGGACGGTTCTTTTTCCGTGCCGTCGTATGTGTAGTCGAAGTCTTCGTCAAGGGTGATGGTGAGGTTTGCGTCATTGACGTTGATTTCCAATGGGTTGATTGTGGCGGTGGCGATTGTGGTGGTTGATGATGCGAGTATGTAGTTGTCACTGTCAGTGCCGGTCAATCCAAGGGTTATGGTTGCATTTTTGTCGGTGCTGGCGTTTGCATCTTCGAAGGTGATGGCTGTTATTTCGATGGACACGTCTTCTGACGAGCCGTCTTCCGTGGTAATGACTTCGCCAGTTTTGGGGGCGAGATTTGGCGATGGCAGGTTGGCGGTGTTGTATGTCGTGGTGCCGTCGTATTCTTTTTCTATTGTGGCGGTTATGTCGGGGATTGAGAGTGTTTTCGGTGTGATTTCCACGCCGTCGGAGAACACCATGCCTGTCTCGGAGGTTGGGAATTGGTAGTTCTCGTAATTATCTCCGCCAGTGATAGATGGGTAGGCAGTTATTGTGGTCGCGCCAACGCCTTTGCTGGTGTATGCTACGCTCGTGAATACAAACGTGACGTTGTCGCTGCCGCTCGTGTAGGTTAGGTTTGTTGCGGAATTATTCGACAGGTTTGTGCCGTCTGTGGAGTATACCCATGTTCCTCCGTCGTATTCTTTGGAGAGTTCGATGAGCGGCTTGATGTCGTCGGCGGTGATTGTCTTTTTGTCGATTGTGAATTCTGTTTCCACTGAGGCGCTGGCGTATTCTTCGGTCTCATCAACGGTTGCAACCACGTAATAAGTCCCGGCGGCGGTTGGCGGCTCTTGTGAAAAATTCTTATGGTCTTTGGTGTATTGGATTGTAGGTGTGAAGCCGTCGGCACATTCGATTTCAGGGTCATTGGGCGTGTCGCCGTATGTCCAGTTTTCGATGCTGACGGTAAGTTTAGGGTCTCGTTTTATTGTTGCCGTTATTACAACATTGTCCGATGGCATCGTGAATGTGTAGATTCCGTCATCATCGGGCGTAGAGATTCTCAGTGTTGTTGGTGTCCATGACAAGTCTTGTACGGCGAATGTGTAGCCGTCGGAGATTTTGAACTTGACTTCGTCGTCGGGGGTGAATGTTGTGTTTTCCGATACAAATTCCATGTGGGCGGCGAGCGTGACGGTGTAGTTGGCTTGGACGGTGACGTTGACGGTGATTGTGTTGTCGTCGTCTTTGAATACATAGTCGCCGGCCGTGGCATTTTCGTTGGCTTGCAGGTTGAACTCGCCGTTGCTGTATGAGATGGAGACGTCGTTGGTCGCGGTTGTCGCGGTGAGGGCGGTGCGCCCTTCGACGCCGGGGATTGTGAACTGTTTGTTTGAGTTAGTGGCGATTGTGATGTCGACGGTGGAGGTGATTGAGCCGGTTATGTCGTTGAGTTGGATTGTTTTGCCGGTAAGGCAGGCTTCTGTCTCGCTGTCCAGGCTGAGGTCGTAGTTAACGGTTACTACTTTGTCTTTGCCGACGGTGGTTGAGGCGGTAAGTTCGTCGTTATCATATTCCCAAAGGCTTGCGCTGTTGAGGGTGAGGGTGTAACCTTGTTCCGTTGTGATGGTTTGGTCGGCAAAGGATATTTCGTTTGAGCCGTCGTATTCTTTTGTGAAGTCGATTCCGGAGAAGTCGCTGTCGTCGAGGGTTAAGTCGCTGGAAATTTGGTCGGCGGAGAGTACTCCGTTAAAGGCTGTTGTATATGCTTCTATATCTGCACAAGGAGAAATATTGACTTTAATATTGTCTGCTGATGCAAGATAATCCCCGCAATAATTTTCATTAGCTGAAACATCAAAAACGTTGTCGCCCAGTGCCGGTGGGGTCGTAGACATGAATGTGATTTCATTCAAGGCGCAAAAATAGGAAAAGGCATCGTCACCGATGGAGGTTACGTTTTTTGGAATGGTGATATTGGTTATTGAAGGACATTCGCTAAATGCTTGTGTGCCGATTGATGTGATTGATTCGGGCAATGAAACAGTTGTCAAGCCTGAGCATTGCCACGCGAAGTTGCTTGGAATTGATGTAATTTGGCACTCGTCATCAAAGGTGATGGATTTCAATTCAGAATTTCGAGCGAAAGGTTGTGTGCCTATTTCTACAACGTTTTTGGGGATGGTAATACTTTGGACATGGGAGTTGTCAAAAGCATAATCACCTATCGTTGTGACGCTTTCAGGAATGGTGAATGATTTGAGATTGTATGCTCCCGAAAACAAATAATTCGAGATTTCTGTTATGGTAGTGCCTGCTTCAAATGTCACTGTCAGTGTACTTCCGCTTTCATCAATATTGGCGAATACATTTGACTCAATGGTCGTTACGCTTTTTGGAATAGCGACTGAGCCTTGTAGATTAGTACCAGTGAATGCACCATCTCCGATGGTTGTAAGATTGGAGTTTGCAGCGAAAGTCAATGTCGTGATTGGTAAACTTGAAAATGCTCTTTCGCCGATTTTTGTGACATCGTAAGTCGTTCCCTCGTGTGTTACCGTCGCGGGGATTTCTAATGTAGTCGGGCTATACGTCTCAGTTGCCCATGCGGAATTTGTGCCGTCGCCAAGTTGGACTGTGCCATCTTCCAGGATAAGGTAGTTGAAGTCTCCTTCTGTGAATGTCGTCTGCGCCGCGCCGTCTGCCGCCGCGAGCACAATCATAATCATCGCCGCCACAATCGTGCGCAGGCGGAATTTAATGTCAGTTTTTTTCATAAGTTGTAGTTTTTTGTATTTGGATGCTGTATGATAATGTTCTCTGAGGATTCGGAAACTAAGGGATTTCCTCCATCTCTATTTCCTTTTCTTCAAAACGCAAAGATAATGACATTTTTATCGCTCCCAAAAAAAACTTTTGCCAGCGGCATTGTTTTTGCACAAAATTGCATAACTTTGCGGATAATTTAATGATATTAGACAATGACACTACCGACCAGTATAAAAATTAAGTTTGCTCTGACTATCCTGATGGCGATCTTGGCGGTCAGGGCATCGGCTCAAATAGTTATGAAGGGCGTCGTCCAAAACGACAAGGGCGCAGTCATGGAAGGCGCGTACATCAGCGTTGAGGGCAGTTCTGTCGCCACATTGACGGACTTTGACGGCAACTTCACGATAACAATCCCGGAGAGATATGCGGACAGCACGCTTGTCATAGACTATGCGGGGTATATCTCGGAGACCCGTCCGGTCCGCGAGGGCACATACAGCATCGTCCTCCGCAACAAGGAGGCCCAGGCCATCGACGAAATCCACGTAAGCACCCAGAAGCGTCTACAGAGGACGGTGGAAGTGCCTATAGCAGTGAGCGTTATCGACTCGGCGAAGATTCAGCAGACATCGCTGTACCGCATAGACGAGATGTCCAACTTCGTGCCGGGATTCAATGCCATAGTGCATAACGACCACAACATTGTCTATGGAATACGTGGTGTAACATCCAACGAGCCTGAGAGTTATGGCCAGTCGCGAATATCCGTGTACATGGACGGCGTGTCTATCTCGCGAATACAGACAGCGTACATGGAGCAGTACGACATGGAACGTGTCGAGGTCGTCAAGGGCCCGCAGGGAACGCTCTTCGGGCGCGGCGCGGAGATGGGCGCAGTCCACTATATCCGCAAGAAGCCCACAGACGAGTTTGGTGTGAGCCTCTCCGCCCTCTACGGCAACTATAACCAGCGCAAGATAGTCGGCGTGCTTAACACTCCCGCTGGCGACGCGCTGTCCAACCGCCTCTCGTTTGTATACGACGCTCACGACGGATTCCTGAAAAATGATGCCGGTGGACGGCTCAACGGCCGCAACACAATCGCCGCCCGCAACTCGACGACATTCCATTTTGGCGACCGGACGGACTTCAACATGACATTCGACATACAACACGACGACGCGCCTGGCACATCGTACCAGTGCAAGACGCAGTACGCAAGCAACGGCGAGCTGATAACCGCCGACAAGTCGCCATTCACTACCGCAAGCCTGACTCACGGCGGCAACGACCTGTCCCTCAAGCGCAACTATGGCGGTTTTACCGGGCAGCTGGACATTAATCTTGGCGAACACTTCGACCTTAACAGCACGTCAGGCGTCCGCGCCTACCGCTCAGACGAGACATACGACATCGACGGCTCGCCGCTGAGGATTCTCGACGGAAAGGATTGGAGCCAGGGTTTCCAAGTGAGCGAGGAGTTGAGGGTGAACTGGAACTTTGGAAAGAAAATCGACGGATTCTTCGGCGCGTCGTACTTCTATGAACGCGCCAAGCACGGATACGTATTCAGCGGCGACCTCCACTACATCTACCCACTCGCCGTCGGACGGAACATGAGGACGTCGCTCTCCTCCCTGCCCGAAACCATCATCGCCGGCATAGAAGCACAGATCTCAAAATGGTCGGACCAGAAAAAAAAACAATACGGCGAAGGTCTCAATGCAGATGAAAAACGCGACCTCGAAAACCTCCTCGATGCAATCTGCGCCGACTTCAACGCAATGGTCGCCGAGAGGGTGCGCGAGCAGGTCGGCGTGAAGTTCAGCGACTGGTTCGACGTGATATATTGGGACCAGACCCCCGACTTCTTCACCGACACTAAGGAGACCGTGACTAACGTTGTGCTTCAGGTCATGGACATAGCGATAGAGAAATACCCTATCGTTGCCTCACTCGTAGGTGGGAGCGACAAGGGATTAGAAGGCATCCTTGAGGACATGAATGTGGACGAGGCATTCTCGGGACTTGTACCATATTCAAACGTTGAACTCGACGACGACCATTTTGAGGACGAGACCGACTATAACCGCACACACGAGGCGAGCGTATTCGCCGACTTCAACTGGAACTTCGTCAAGAACTTCTACCTAACGTTGGGCGTAAGAGCCACATACGAAAAACTTCAGACCGGCTACTCGTCGACAAGTATGCTTGCGCCGATGCTTGGCTCTATCATCTATGAGAACACCGACGGCGTTATCCATTGGACAGACAAGAAATACAAGTCGTGGGTCGGCCGCGCCGTACTCAACTGGATGATGAATCCGACCCACAACCTCTACCTTAGTGCGTCGCGAGGACGGCGGCCGGGCATGATATACTTCAACTACACTCCAAGTGAAATCGTCTCCCTCAGCCCCGAAATCACGCTCAGTTACGAACTCGGCATAAAGGGAACTACAAAATACGGACACCTCTCGTATGGACTTGCGTTCTACTACTACGACTGGCAAAACTTCCAGACACTCGTGGCGGGCCGCGGTCAAACGGCGTCCGGCGCGTTGTCATACGTCTCCGACGACAACGGCAAGGCATACGGCTCGGGCGCGGAATTGTCAGGCATGTACACCTTCAACCCCAATGTCAGCATATTCGCCGACTTCGCATACACCGGCGGAACTTTTGCCGACGAGGACATGAAGGGCAACGTGCAGGGTAACTCCGGCAACATGTTCAGCATGATGCCAAGGTACACATTCGACCTCGGCTTCAACTGGAAACACAACCTCCCCGGCGGCAAGACGCTATACTTCTACCCGTCGTTCTACACACAGTCGAAGATGTACTTCAATGCGGCCAACACAGCGGATTTTGTCCAGCACGCATACGTGCTGCTCAACGCCAACGCCGGTATCCAGTGGTCGAGGGGGCGTGTATCGTATGATGTCGGTGTCTATGGGCGTAACCTCACTAACACACAGTATCTTACCGATGCTGGAAACGCTGGCGAGGTAATCGGGTTGCCGACATACGAGGTCGGAAACCCCGCGACGGTGTACCTGTCGCTCAGGGTTGGCATTAAGTAAAACAAAATTTTTACAAAAAAAAGTCGGCCGCCGCCCGATGATAACAAAAAATATTATTACATTTGCGTAATATTACCGAAAGAATATCAACCCATGCAACTCAAAGCCGGATATTTCACAAATGGCATCGAGACGCTGAAGACCACGGAGGCCATGGCCGCGAAAGTGGACGCATTGCTCGAGCAGCTCTCATATTTCGACGTCGACACGGACATCGTGACGCTCGAGACGTGTGACGATGCCGCCGTCGCCCTTATCCACAACATCATCTCGAGGGGCGCGCCGACATACGCGTCGCAGTTTGTCGAGGACATATTGTCGACCACTATCGGAAAGACGCTTAAGCGCATCTCGGACGACGGCTCGATATACCGCGACATCCAAAAGCAGGAAGTCAAGGATTTGGTGTTCAAGGCTTTGCACATCATCGACCCGCGCATAAAGGCGACCATGGAACTGCCGGACGGCGACCCGAAGGAACTCATGGCGTATAACTTCATGGCATCGGGCGCAGTGCCTTCACAGGGCGACTATATCTGGCAGCTTGCGGAGCGCGGCAGGAAATACAGTGACATCTTCAAATTCTCGCCACGATTCCGCCGCCACATCGACATCCTCGCCCAAGACCCCTCGTACTCGTTCTTGGACGAGACCTGCGACTTGAGTTTCAGCGCGCCATACTCGACAAACACCGCCGACCGCGTGACATTCCTTTTTGACGCGGCGTCCACTCCGGGCAACGACACTACCGACTACATCACCGAAGACAAGATTTCACGGCTTTTGCAGACCATTAATGTCACTGGCCGCGTGATCGTAAAGAAGTCCGACAATCCATACGACAAGACCGAGGAGCTATGTAACTTCACCCAAAACAGCTACTTCGACATAATCCGCGACAATTACAACTCGCCGTTGTACAAGAGCGAGGACGGCATCGAGGCATTGCAGATTGCGCTTACGCCGCTCGCGATAGCGAGGATTCAGAAGATTGTCATCGAGGCTATTAACAGCGGCTCATTGTCGCTCGACGCGCGCTCGTGGTACATCGGTGTCATAGAGCGCGACGTGCCATGCGCATTCCTCGCCCTCGAAGACCTCAAGCAGCATTTTAACAAGCTTTCCACCCTTGAGAACAGCGGGCGCAGGTTCCCGTCTGTGAAACTCGAGATATTCCACACGGAGGAGTTCGCCACTACGGAGCTCAATCTCCTGTACCAGGGCAGCCGCGAGGACATCTCGGAGTTCAACCCCTTGACGCAGTACGACTTGCTCATCGACATATCCGTCCTGAGAAGGAGCAGCGACCTCGACACGCCGCCGCGAACCATCGCCGCAAAGTACGCCGTCATCAGGTCTTCAAAATCGCCCGCCGCGAACACCCACCTGATGTTCAACGCTTACATGCACTATGACATCAATCTTGTCAACCCGTCGGACGATGAGGCTTCTGCCGACGAGGACAGCGACGAGGACTCCGCGCCATACGACGAGCAGCAGGACGCGCTCTTGTTCTTCCTGAAGAACATTTTTGCCAAAAACAAGTTCTTCGACGGCCAGGCGGCTACCATCGCTCAGCTGCTTAACGGCAACAATGTCCTCCACATCTCCGCGCCCGGCTCCGGCAAGTCGCTCGTCATGTTGTATGTGGCGATGATGAAACCGACATTCAGCCTTATACTGCCGCCGACGATTGCGGTGATGAAGATGCAGTTCCAGTCGTTGCGCCGCCGGAAGATAGACATAGACTATTACATAAACCCCGTCCTGCAGAACTCCTACGACCGCAGCATGGCTGTGAAGGAAGTGACCATGGGACGCTCGCTCATAACGCTTGTGTCGCCCTCGCTAATCCACGACCCGTACATCAGGAACGTGTTTGCGCAGATTGACGGACGCGGAATCCCGCTCGGCTTCATAATGATTGACGAGGCTCAAAGGCTGTCGCTCCAGACCGCCGACTACCGCGCATACTACCAGGACATAAGCAACATCATTGCCAAGAACTTTTCGGACATGAACACCATGACGCTGCGCATCGGCGCGTTCTCGTCGACGATGGAAACCAATATCCAGCACGAAATCGCCGAAAAGCTCAACGTCGACATCTCGCTTGTCCAAAAGCCCGACCTCAGCAAGGTCGACATAACGGTTCACGAAATTGTCACTGGCAATCCCGGGAACGAGAACATCGCCGCCTACTCGCTCAAACTTAAGCAGTCCGAGGCTACGCGGCTCATATCCGCCGACAGTGCCAAGTCAAAGCCGACGCGGACTGTGGTGCTGTCCTACCAGCAGCCGTTTGACTGTACTGACGCTACCGGCGAGGCCACCAAAGTCGCCGGACTCGAGACCCGCCATTACACCGGCGACATCGACGAGGACGGCATGAACATCACGAGCTCACAGGCAAGCGATGGCATGAAGGCCGCCGTGGACTTCTGCGAGGGCAACGGCATGGTTCTTTCAGCGACACACTCCGCTGGCATCGGCCTCCATGCGCCTAACGTCGGGCGCGTGATTTTCATGGAGCCGCCGATGAGTTTGGACAGCTTTTGCAGGCTCAGCGGATGTGGCGGCCCGACTAAGAACAAGAAGATTGACATACTCATTAACACCACCGAAAAGGAGTTCCAGGGCGTTGAGACTGTGCGCGACGACATGGGCAACCTCTCCATCGCCCAAAATTACATAATGACCAACCTCGACACCGCCACAAACCTGACGCGGCTGCTCGAGAAGTCGCCCGGCGCGGACAAGGAAAAGACCGTCATGCACGAGATACTTGACGGCGTGATGTGGCCCGAGAGGACAGACAGGCAGAACATCATCGAGGCTGTGCGCAACGAGTTTAATGTCGAGATAGAGACGGACACCGAGCCAATGGTACGCCCGTACCAGCTGTACATATACACCCAGCAGCGCGCCAAGAGTTACGGCTACATAGACTTCCGCGCCCGGACGCTTAACATGCCCGAGATGAAGTACGACCAGCCGATGGCTGAAAAAATCCAGTCTTACATTTTCGACATCATCAGCGACAACACGTCGGACCCGTTGGCGTACCTTGCGACGATGGAGACCGAGTTCCCGGCCGATGAGAATGATGGTATACAGACCGTCCTCGACTCGATAATGGAAGGCAAGACCACAAAACTCCAAATCCCGCTGTACAACAACAGTTTTGCCGATGCCGCCGCGCTCTTGAACCAAAACCTCGGCACGAGGGTGAAGTCGTTGGACATCATGCACTTCTACTCCCGCACTGACAATTATGCCGACTTTGAGAAACTCCTCACAAACGAGACCGCTGCCCGTCCGCGCAATCTTGAGGACCGCCGCAAACTCGAGTTCAAGAACATCTACGCCCGCTTCCGTAACGACAAGGACACGCTCTTGGCGGTTTCGAGGCTGAAGGAAATCGACATCATAGACGACTACCTCGTCAACAGGGCGACGGGGATTGTGACTGTGACGCTCACAAAACACAACAAGGATTTCTACCGCATGAAGCTCATGCCCATCCTCCAGCGCAACCTCACGCGCGAGCGTATGCTCTCGTACATCACTGTAATCGAGGAGGAAAAATACCTCGTGCTGGAGAAATACACCGACGTGCTGATAGACTTCTTCTACTCCGAAATCTACCCCTTGTACGAGCGGTCGGCTATGGAGTCCGGCAAGTTCTTCAAGACTGTGCTCGAGCGTCAGAAGAACAACACTGTGACTAAGATGAGCGTCGTGAGCAACCTCCAGAACTACTTCACGTCGCGCTATAAGTGCAGCTATGTCTTTGAGGAGAAGATGGCGGAGGCAACCGACAGCGCGGACAAGATTGTGGGACTTATAGAAAAGGCGGGCAGTAACATAAACTCGCTGATGAACCTCCAGGAGACGATAAGCCTTGAGGAGCCGGAGAACCGCACCCCCGCCAACAAAATCATATACGGCTACTGCCAGCTGTTCACCTCAAAGTCCAACGCCGCGATGTCGCGCTACACGGCGTACTCGCATATCAGCGACGGACTGTCGGAGTACCAGCGCAAGCGCAGTGTAGACGACTTCACGCACGAGGTCGACACGATAACCGACAAAATCGCCAGCGAGAACTACGACCTCAAGGACGAGGCCGCCGAGATTCTGCCGCTCCAGATTAACCACCAGTGGCTAAAATGGTTCAACAGCGAGGTGCTTAAAGTGCCGATCGAGAATGTGGCAGCTAATAATGATAACTAAATCCGTAACCAACTTTTTCGACATACTACCATGAAAGAACTTATAAATAATGAACTCGCCCAGTTGCAGAAGGATCTCGAAAACCTACAGTCGGCAAGCAACATGATTTCTCAAGCCGGCCAGGCTTCGGGCGCAGTGATTGAAGAGGCAAAGGTCATCCACGAGGATTTCTCCAAAAACCTCGACAAACTTACCACGCTCTACACCGAGTTCCTGGAGGCCGCCAACAAGCAGTCGAGCCAGAACCAGCTCCTGGTCGTCGAGCATGTCAAAAGCACAATATCCGAGCAGTCGTCGCTGCTTGACAAATACAATTCGCTCGTAGAGTCTGCCAACTCAAACACCCAGTCGCTATACGACAAGGCTGTCGCCGCCCAAAACGAGAGCATATCGAAACTTGTCGCCGAAAGCACCGAGACCCTTAACAAGCTTGTCGAGGACAGCACGAAGAAACTTGACGCCCAGAGCCAGCTCGTCAAGAGCAACGCCGCAACCGCCGCGCTTAATGTCGAGACCGTGAAGGACGCTTACCTGAAGCAGTCCGCTGAAACCGACAAGCTCCTGAACTCGTATCTTGAGCTTGCGCAGTCGACCGCCGAGCTGAAGGACAAGATTGACAGCATCGACTTTCCCTCGCGCCTCGACTCGCTCTCTAAACTGATTCTTGAATTTACCGAGCAGCAGAAGACGGCGAGCGACATTTCTTCCAAAATCCTCGAGGCCGTCAAGAGCGACAAGGTCCTCCGCCAGACTCAGGCCAATGACAAGACCCTCCGCACGCTCAAGACCCTCGCCATCAGCATAATGATAATCCTGATTGTCGGCATCGCCGCCCTCGCGTTCCTGACCATCAAACACTGATATTTCCGCAGTGGGAAATTTTGCATCATAATAATTCAAGTAAGCAAAAAATTATGTTCGATTTTGACGACGAGGAAGTCACACGGTATTCGCGGCACATATTACTGAAAGATGTGGGCGTTGAAGGACAAGAAAAAATACGGAATGCCAAGGTTTTGGTTGTCGGCGCGGGCGGATTAGGGTCGCCGGTGATACTGTATTTGGCGGCGGCCGGCGTGGGCACGATTGGCATTGTAGATGCTGATAGTGTGGATCTTAGCAACCTTCAGCGTCAAATCCTCTACACCACCGGCGATGTCGGCAAGCCGAAGGCGTCCACCGCCCAACAAAAGGTCAATGCGCTGAATCCTCATGTGAAAACCGTTGTATATCAAGATTTTATAAAAGCCGACAACGCATTGGGCATCATCAAGGAGTATGATTTTGTAATAGACGGCACGGACAACTTCCCATCAAAATTTTTGATAAACGATGCTTGCATAATGGCCAACAAGCCATTTAGTTTCGCAGGAATTTTGGGCTTTGATGGTCAAACATTTACCCATGTTCCGGGCAGCAGTTGTTACAGGTGCATCTACAGCACGCCGCCTGACCCTGGCACAGTCCCGTCGTGTTCTCAAGCTGGCGTTTTGGGCGCCGTGGTGGGCATATTGGGCACAATCCAAGCCACCGAAACCCTCAAATACATCACCGGGACAGGCGATTTGCTCACAGACAAACTTTTGGTAATCAACGCCAAAACAATGGATTTCTCGAAAATAACAGTCGAAAAGGATGCTGATTGTCCGGTTTGCGGCAGTCACCCTTCCATCACGAAACTCATTGACTACGAACAAAATACATGCGAACTTAAAGCACATTGAAATGTCAGAAAATAAAAAACTTTCCATTATTGTCTTTTCGGGCGATTTCGACAGATTGACTGCGGCGTTCACATTGGCGACGGGGGCTGCGGCGGTTGGATACGAGGTTAATCTGTTTTTTACGTTTTGGGGGCTTAACGCCATCAAGCAGAAAAAAGGCAGAAGTTTTGTCGGAGGAAGTTTCCTGACAAAAATCTTCGGATTTTTGATGGGCGGACTCCATAACACTCCCACTTCAAGGTTCAATTTTTGGGGCTTGGGGCCGAAAATTTTTCGTCATCTAATGCGCAAAAACAATGTCGCGACGTTGGAGGAACTTGTGGAGGCTGCTATCGCCCTCGGCATCAATCTCTACGCCTGTGAAATGGCTATGCACGTCCTCGGACTCAAGCAGTCCGATTTTATCCATGAAGTTAAAGACACTCTGGGAGTTGCGACATTTTTGGAACTCTCGGAGGGCGGTAGGACAATGTTTATTTAAACTTGACACTTTATATAAAATGGCTACACACGTATTAGACATCACGAATGAGCATTGCCCGATGACGTTGGTGAAAACCAAACTTAAACTTGCCCAAATTCCCGCCGGCGACATTTTGGAGGTACTGTTGACGGAGGGCGAGCCTCTCAACAATCTGCCTCGCTCTGCGCGGGAACAGGGCTACAATGTCCTGGATGTTTCGCACGTAGAAGGCAAAATCCACAAGGTCACAATCCAAAAATCCGTTTAGATTTCTCATGTTCTGTGTGAAGTGTAATCGCTTGAAAAATAATTAATTACACTTTTGAAATACTTTGATTTTCTTTTGATGCGCTTGTTTTCTTGTGTCTCGGTCCGATAAATTTGGGAAAAATTTTACTAACCAAAATTTGTAACAAAATGAAAAGGCAATCCAAAACATCACAGCATTTCCGCATTCTGTTTTTAATGATTGCGGCGTTGGTTTGGGCGAGCGCGGCTTCGGCTCAAATCCAGGTGCACGGTACTGTCCACGACGTTCATGGCGAGGCTATTATAGGCGCAACAGTCGTTGAGCACGGCACAACAAATGGCACCATCACTGACCTCGACGGTAATTTTTCTCTTACCGTTAAGAATGATTCAAAAATCCAAATCTCCTACATCGGCTACGAAACGCAAGTGGTCAATGTCCAGCCGAATCTTAACATCACACTCTCCGAAAACAACAAGGAGCTCGATGAAGTTGTGGTGATAGGCTACGGCGCAGTCAAAAAATCGGACGCAACCGGCTCTGTGGCGACCCTCGAAGCCGACCCGAAACTAAAAGGCGTGGCGACCACAGCCGACGACATGCTTGTTGGCAAAATTGCGGGCGTCAATGTTGTTAACGGCGGCGGCTCGGCTAATGGCGGCTCAACAATCCGCATCCGTGGCGGCTCGTCGCTCTCTGCAAGCAACGACCCCCTCATCATCCTCGACGGCGTTTACCTCGACAACTCTGGCATCGGAGGCGTTGGCAACATGCTTTCTACAATTGACCCCAACGACATCGAAACTTTCACAGTATTGAAAGACGCCTCTGCAACTGCAATCTACGGCAGCCGCGCATCTAATGGCGTAATCATCATCACCACTAAAAAGGGCAAGGCAGGAAAGGTGAAAATCTCTTACGACGGAAACGTCTCAATATCTAAGGTAAAGAAGACAATCGACGTCCTTGACGGCGACGAGTACCGCGACTTTATCCGCAACACTTTCAAAGGCGCGTCCAACCAAGCCGAGGTCTATACAAAAGCCGGACTTGACCCCGTTACTGGCGACGCTCTCTATGATTACAACACTGACTGGCAGGACGAAATCTACCGCACCGCCGTCAGCACCGAACACAACATCAGCGTGCTGGGCTCTGTGAAAGAAATGATGCCATACCGCGTCTCGCTCGGCTTCACTGATGCCAACGGCGTTCAGGACGGCGACCACAACCGCCGCTACACTGGCAATATATCTCTGAATCCCAAGTTCTTGAACGACCGCCTGAAGCTCAATCTCAACGCCAAGGGCATGATAATCCACAGCGATTTTGCAGCCGGAGCAATTGGCAACGCGGTATATTACGACCCGACGAAGCCGATTTATGCCGAAGGAAGTCCATACCTCGGATATTGGAGCTGGACCGGCATCGGCGACCCCTACGACCGCGAATGGGGCACGTCCTACAATGACGCCAAAAACAACTACAACAAGTTTGGCGCAGGACCAAACCCCGTGTCAAAAATAGACCTAAACGACAACACAGCCGATGTGAAGAATTTCATAGGCAGCGCACAGTTGGAATACAATTTCAAATATGTCAACGGCCTTAAATTCAACTACAACCTTTCAATCGACGCCTCCAACAGCGACGGCGAGACTGTAAACGTCATTGGCAAGCCCGACCTGTTTGCCGGCTCCAACATGAGCGACCGCAACGAATGGGAGCAAAAACGCCGCAATTCGCAGATGGACGCATATTTGACATACGCCCACGACCTTCCGTCGATTAAGAGCAAGTTTGACGTAATGGCGGGCTACTCCTGGCAACACTATCATGTGGAGGGCGACAGCTGGTACTACGCCTACACCCCGATAGACCCGGACGGCGCGCTCGATGCCGACAATCAGAAATTCGACAACGACCTGAGCAACCTCACGATGAACTTCTATGAAAACGAGCATTACATCGTGTCGTTCTTCGGACGTGCAAACTATTCCTACAACGACCGCTACCTCCTTACATTCACACTCAGGGACGACGGCTCGTCAAGGTTCAGCAAGAACAACCGTTGGGGACTATTCCCGTCGGCGGCATTCGCATGGAGGGTTTCGCAGGAAAATTTCATGGAAAACCAAAACCTTTTCTCTAACATGAAACTCCGCCTCGGCTGGGGCAAGACCGGTCAACAGGACATCAACCAGGGCGACTATCCTTTCCTTTCCACATACTCTTATTCTACTTCCACTTCTGCAAGCTATTACCGCAACGGCAAGTGGGTGAGCCTCCTGAAACCGGGCGCGTACAACGAGGACCTCAAATGGGAGACAACGACCACATGGAACGCCGGACTTGACTTCGGAATGTTCAATGACCGTCTCACAGCGTCGCTCGACTACTACTACCGCGAGACCACAGACCTCATCAACACCGAGGCAAAGACTCCGTCCGGCACAAACTTCGCCGAATATGTGGTCTCCAACATCGGAACGCTCACAAACACAGGCGTGGAAATCACCCTCGGCGGCATGCCTATCGCCAAGAAAGACCTCCAGTGGCGTATCGACGCAAACCTCGCATTCAACAAGAATGAAATCACAAAACTCTCTTCGGGCGCGGAGGACACCGACGTAAGGCGTTTTGAGCGCACGTCGGACGGCGACGGCGCAACAACAATCAAAGCCCACGCCGTCAACCAGCACGCCGGCATGTTCTATGTGTTCCAACAGGTTTATGGAACCGACGGCAAGCCCATCGAGGGAGCCTACATCGACCGCAACGGCGACGGCTCAATCAATGAAGGCGACCTCTATTTCTATCACAACGCCGACCCGAAGATGACTTTCGGCATCTCCACAAAACTCCAGTATAAGGATTTTGACTTCTCAATCGCCGGACACGGCAGCCTCGGCAACTGGATGTATAACGGCGTTGCAGCCAACAGCGCGGCTCTCGCTCCAAACAGCGTCTATGCCGTAAGCGCACTCACCAACAAGACCAAATCGGCTTTCGAGACCAACTTCCAGGAGGCGCAGGTTTTGTCGGACTACTACATACAACTCGCATCGTTCTTCCGCATCGACAACATTACACTTGGATACAGTTTCAGCAATGTATTCGACAAAATTGGCGGACGTGTTTACTTCACGGTTCAAAACCCGTTTGTATTCACTAAGTACGACGGCCTCGACCCGGAAATTTCGGGCGGCGTGGACAACAGTTTCTATCCGCGCCCTGTTACTTTCTTGCTCGGCCTCAACTTGAATTTCTAACCCTAAGAACAACATAATATCATGAAAAAGCATAATATCATCATATCAGCGGCGTTGGTTTCGGGAATGTTATTCGAAGCCTGTGTCAACGACTTGGACGTAGAGCCGCTCACACCATCTGTGGTAACTTCCGCCACCGCGTGGAACAACGACACTGCGGCAGAATGTTTCCTTGCGAAGATTTATTCCGCATTCGCCATCAACGGACAGGACGGCCCCGGCAACAGCGACGCCAACGACATTGTGGGTGCAGACCAGGGCGAGGCCACTTTCATCCGCTCCTACTGGAATCTTCAGGAACTCTCCTCCGACGAGGCAAAGTGCAGCTGGGGCGATGAGGCTCTCAATGGTCTCAACTACAGCAACTGGGGCCCGACAAACCGTTTCATAATGCTCAACTACGACCGCCTATATGTAAACATCGCATTTTGCAACGAGTTTCTTCATTCCACATCCGACGACGGCGGCAAGATGAGCGAATACCGCGCCGAGGCGAGGGTTTTGCGTGCGTTCAGTTACTATGTGCTGATGGATTTGTACGGAAACATTCCATTCACCGACGAAAATTCGGGCATTGGCGCATACCTTCCCGAACAGCAAGGCAGGGCGTATTTCTTCCAGTGGATAGAATCGGAACTCAAAGACGTCATTGCATCCGGCGCATTGCCCGAAAAGTCAACAGCCAACTATGGCAAAGTAAACAAATACGTAGCGGAGATGGTTCTGGCAAACCTCTACATCAACGCCGAAGTGTATGGACAAGGCGACCATTACGCCGACGCAGCGACACACCTTGCGGACATCATCGACAACGGCGGATACATTCTGGAACCCAACTACCAACACAATTTCAACGCCGACAACAACCTTTCGTCGGAAATCATCTTCCCGATTATCTTTGACGGACTTTATGCTCAGAGTTTCGGCGGCACCACGTTTGTAATCAAATCCGCATTGGGAAAGGACATGCAGATTTCTACTTATGGCGTGGACGACGGCTGGGAAGGCAACCGCGCACCACAAGACTTGAGCAGCATTTTTGAATCGGGCGACACACGCGCACTCTTCTATAAAGAAGACCGCACCCAGGACATGTCAGACAACACCTCATACAAGAGCGGATGGACTGTGGTGAAATTCAACAACCTCACCCGCGACGGACAGTCGGGCTCAAACCCCGCTTTCGCCGACACCGACTTCCCGTTCTACCGCCTTGCTGACGCTTACTTGCTCTATGTGGAGACTGCCCTCAAAGGCGCAGGCGACGCTGGAAAAGCCGTTGGTCTCTATAACCAAATCCAAGAACGCGCATTTGGAGACAAGAGCCACAACATCGGTTCGCTCTCAGAAATCGACGCCGACAAACTCCTTGACGAGCGCGCACGCGAACTCTATTGGGAAGGACACCGCCGCACCGATCTCATCCGTTTCGGCAAGTTCCTCACAAAGTCATGGGCTTGGAAAGGCGGCAACGTGTCGGGAGTCAACTCAATCGACAGCAAATACCTCCTGTTCCCATTGCCATCAACCGACGTCTCGGCAAATTCAAACCTCAAACAGAATGATGGTTATTAAGAGTTGAGAGTTGAAAATTGAAAATTGAAAATTGAAAATTGAAAGTTGTCAATTATAAAAACGAAAATAAAATGAAAGCATTAAGATATATTTCATCAGTCGTGGCGGCAGCCACCTTGTTTGCCGCCTGTGAGAAGCAGGACGACGACATGCCGCAAATCGACATTGAGGCAAGCACAGCCCCAGTTCTCGCAACTATGTCAGACGCCATCGACGGCAGCGAGGAGGCGTACACATTCTATTTCACGCCCGGAAAGTTTGTTGTTGATGGTCAGGAAGTGACACTCGGCGCAAAGGACAACCGCACACAATACGCGCTTCAAGTTGACATGGAAAACGGCGATTTCTCGTCGCCAGCCACTGTCGAAAAGCAAAACTACGACAGCACAGACAAGTTCACAGTCAATTACGACGCAATTTGCAGCGCGGTATGCAACTGGAACACCGAACTCGCATCCCCGGTGAAATCATGGACAGGCAACCTCCAATACCGCGTCCTAATCCTCCCGGGCTCTAATCCCGCCGACGGATTCGCCTCCGAGCCCATCACCGTGCCTACCGTAATCAAGTATGTTGACCCTAATCCAAGGTTCTATATCTGCAACAACGCCGGCTGGGACGATGTACGCCTCTACGCCTGGGGCGACGAAAACGACGCGATAGGCACATGGCCAGGCTTGGAACCGGCGGAAACAGTGGAAGTAAACGGCAAGACATATTACGCCTTCGACATCAAGGAAAAGCTCGGCAACAAGAACGAACACCTCATCGCCAACAACAATGACAAAGGCGTGCAAATCAACGACATCTTTGTTGGCGTGTTCAGCGCATCAGTTTATGTAACAATCAACGAAGACCTCACTTTCACCATCGACAGCGAGACTTCCTCACAGCCGGAACCTGAGCCGGAACCAATCGACGACTCCAACTTGCCCGAATACGTGAAAGCCTCTGTTTCAGGCAGCAAAGTGATTGTTGAAACCGACAAGGACATTGTATTGTACGTTTGGGCATGGAACGACACAGAAGGCTTGGGACAACTCACAGAGGCAGGCTGGCCGGGCGACAAACTCACATTGACAAGCAGCAATGACGGCAAATTCACTTACGAATATGATTTTGCCACGGCTGCGGCTGTTCCCGAACAGTTCATTATCTCCACCGACAACGACGTCAAATTCTTCGACGGCGTACCATTCGCCGACAACGAGGCATACGAATGGAACAAAGCCAATCTTCCCGAGCCCGAACCAGTGGAACCCGTTGACCCCGAACTTTTGAAAAATCTCACCTTCACATTCAAGACCGACACAGAAGGCGACTACTACGTCTGGGCATGGGGCGGCGACTTTGGCGGCGACGCATTCACAGAATCCGGCTCATGGCCGGGCGACAAACTCGAACTCAAAAGCAGTGAAAATGGCGAATACATCTACGGCTATTCTTTCACGAAAACGCCTGGCATACTGCCTACAAACATAATAATCTCCACCGACGGCGGCGATACGAAGATTTACGACGGCGTGGAGTTCGAGAACGGAAAAGAATATTAGCATAAAGTAATTCTCATAATTTTAGTGTAATTGGATTAAATTTTTTTTTAGTAGATTTAATTGTTTTTGATAAAGGATGACGGTCGGACTGTGAAGCTCCGGCCGTTATTATTCTTTTTTGGGTATTATGGAGTTTAGATTTCAGGGTGTGGTTTATGATGATATTACACTAATAATCAAAATGTTAGAATTTTCATATGGTTTGATTTTTCTTTGATGCTGTTGCATAACGCATATTCCGACCGTAATTTTGTGAAAAATATTAATGGACTCAAAAACTATTGTAATTATGAAAAAAATCTTTTCAATCTTTGCTATTGCGCTGCTGATTTCATCATGCGCTTGCAACAAGGACAACGACAGCGTGTCGGAGATTATCGACACCAACAATCAGGAACAGCAGGACGCTGAAACTGGCGACGCCTTCCCTGTCGCCACTGGCAGGAACCACGTAATCTACGAACTCAACACAGGTTCGTTCACGACCGAAGGCACATTCAATGCCGCCGGAGAAAAGCTCCAGGACTTGAAGGACCTCGGCATCGACATCGTGTGGCTCATGCCAATCTATCCGCGTGGTGGCGGAATCAACAGCCCCTACGCCGCCACAGACTTCAAGGCGACAAACCCGCAATACGGTTCAATCGCCGACCTCAAGGCCTTCGTCTCAAAGGCTCACACTCTCGGCATGGAGGTATGGCTCGACTGGGTGCCAAACCACACCGCGACCGACGCTAAATGGGTTACTTCAAACCCCGAATACTACAAAACCAAGAATGGAAGCATGGTACACCCAAACAACTACGGCGATGTCTATCAGCTCGACTACTCCAACCCCGACCTCGCGGCGGCGATGACCGACTGCCTGAAATTCTGGGTCGATGAGGCTGACGTAGATGGATTCCGCTGTGATTATGTAAGTTCGCCCGAAATTCCGGCAACCTACTGGGCGGCTGCAATCCCCGAAGTAAAGAACCACAAGGCGGGCAAGACAATCACATTTCTTGCTGAAGGCGACTTGACCAATTCTAACAACCGTGGACTTGTAACCACAGGGTTTGAATACGACTATGCGTGGGATTTCCAAGAAAGCGGGCTCTATAAGACCGTCGGCAAGGGCATCAGCGGCTCGTCGCTCCAAAAAGTCTGTGAAAGCATGCTCTCCGCCACCGAGACTATCAAGCCCATAACCCGCATGATTTACCTCACTAACCACGACCAGAACTACAACGACGGCGGGCATCTGATTTCGGACATTTACGGCGAAAATGTCTATCCGCTCACAGCGTTGATTTTCACATTCAAAGGCATGCCGCTCGTTTACAACGGACAGGAAGCAGGCGGCAAGCAAATCCTCGATTATTTCAACGACACAAAAATCAAGTGGAGCGACAAAGATGAAAAGATGTTCAATATCATCAAGAATATTGCAAAAATAAAACACTCCAATCCAGCTCTGACCGAGGACGCGGCGATTGTTGTCAATAAGACCGACAACTCTCAGACATTCGCCTACACCCGTGGCAGCGGCAACAATGCCGTAATCACCATCATCAACCTCGGCACGTCCGACATTACAGTCTCTGTGTCAGGCTTGACCCCCGGCGTTTACACAACCAAATACACCGGCGGCAGCGACATCGAGCAATCATCGGAAAAAGTTGCCGAAACCCAGTCTTTCACTGTTGCCAAAAAGGGCTTCGTGGTGCTGGCGAAGTAATGTTATATTTTATTGTTCATTCCATGTTGGGACGCGCGTGCAAATGTGCGTCCCTTTTTCATAATGCCGCCACAGTCTCCTCGAATGTGTCCTTATCCACAGCCTTTGAACGGATTTTGGACCTGTAAGTGTAGATTGTCGTGATTGAGGAGCGGAGGATGGAGGCGATTTGCTTGTTGTCTGTAAAACCCAACCTCAGCAGCGCGAGGATGCGGAGTTCTGTGGTCAAAGAGCCTTCCTTTACATTGATTTGGGAATCAGGCTTAAGCAGGCGGTTGACATTCTCGTTGAAGTCGGGGAAAAGGTTGAGGAAGGCCTCGTCAAAATTGTCGTAGAAGAGTTTTGTGCTGTCGTTGATTAGGTCCTCTTTCTTGATTTCGGCGTATAGTTCCGCCATCTTTTTTTCACGGGCGAGTTTGTTGATTGTGGCGTGTTTCTGACTGTAATTTTCTATTATTCTGGAACATACTTCCATGAAACGCCCGATGTATTCGTCCTTGATTTTGTTGGATTCGTGGAGCGAAGCATTGGCGTCTTTTAGTTGGAGCATCGCGGTGTCGAGTTCCTTGTTCATTACTGTAATGCGATGGTTTGCAATGGCGTAGCTTTTGTTTTTCTTTATGATTTTAATCGTCAGGAATACGAGCGCGGCGGCTATGATGGATATTAGGACAAGGAAAATCAGCGTCCTTTTATACACATCTTTCTTCTGGTCGGCGTAAGAAGTGATGATTTTATTCAATATACTGGCTATCTGGACGTTGCGAAGACGCGAGCCGTAGAAGTTGGCGCAGTCGGAACATGCCATGAGATAGTTGAAAGCGCGGCTGTAGTCGCCCTTGTCAAACAGGATTTCGGCAAGGTGTCTGAGGCTACTGTTTTCGATGATTGCATTTTCGAGGTCGTTCTCGGCTGAAAGTAGGTAGTATTTTTCAGCATTGACCATGTCGCCGTCCATTTGGCAATAAAAAGCCAATGTGCTGATTATTATCGAATAAGTCCGGCTGTCGGGTTTGTTGTTGTCGAGGTATTTGAGGAGGATTTTTTCTGCATTCTTGAAGTCGTGATTTTCGGAGGCTATAACAGCGTCAGAAAATGCGTACTCAAAACTATTTTGGTCGGCGTATTCGATGATTTTTTTGTGGTAGTACATCGTGCTGTCCCTCATCTGTGAGTACATTGCCGAATTTTCGGTAAATTCAGAGTTGTAAAGGAACAGGTCGGCTTTCTTGGCGTAATACGCGGTCTTCTGGTTGTTGGAAGCGGAGTCCGGGTTTATTTTCATCAACTCTGCGGTCGCCTCCTGGAAGTGGCCGGCTACGGCAAGGATGTGTACATATTTGAGAAGGCAGTCATACAGTTTCTCCCTGTCGGACGAGTTCTCTACAAGTTTGAGGTTGTCAGTGATATACTTATAGGCAGAATCATACTTGAACGACATGTACTCGGCATAGAGCCGGTCGTTAAAGCCATAGTTTTTCTCGCCCTCCGACAAGACGGCGATGCGGTTCTGTTTGTTCGTGATTATTTTGTTGAAGTCGCTGATGATTGCGTCAAGCTTTGTATAATCCTGGGCATTTGCGCCAAGCGAGGCGATTATCATCAAAAGAATTAGTTTGAGTATTTTCATAGTGACAGTTTTGGATTTTTACGGCGTAAAGATATATGTTTTTTCTTAATACAACAAAATTTAGATAATTTTCCAATGATTTGTTGCGACAATTAGGGTTTATGTTTTGTTAGTGCGTTGATTTGTAGTTCGTTGTGCTTTTGCTGACCTTCAAAATTTTTTTTCATTTGGTATATTTTTTGAGTTGTGGATTAGAAAATAATGTTTATATTTGTCGTTTGAATAAAATGCAAACAAGTTAGTGAAAATGAGTAAAAATAAAGGAATTATAACCGACAGGTCGCTCAGGACACAGATTTTGTCGGCAATCGTATTGATAATCTTGCCGTTGGTGTTAGTCGGTGTTATAGTTTTCATACGAACTACAGTGATTAATAGCCAGGCTTGGGAGTTGAGGTACTACATGCTCCAGGAGTTGAAGTATGCCGAGACCATCGACGAGACCTCCAATGATGCCGACGTCAGCATCCAGTATTTTGTCATGAAGCATGAGGAGACCGACGTGGACGAGGACATGGCTTCTTTTGACTATGCGATAAAGACTTGCGACTCATTGTCCACTCTCATTTCTGAGAATGGCGGTGCAGACCGTGACGCGCTTCAAACCGTTTCGAAAACTAAGGCTGTGCTTTTCCAGATGAAAGACGGCTATAAGAAGGCTTATGCCTTGAAGGTCAGCAGCCTTGAAGAGACTGAAAGGCTCAATTCGCTTGTGGAAAGTTGGCGGGAAAAGGTAGAGGCGTTGGACAACTTCCAGGCAAAATTTTACGCCGAGAAGACGCTCGACCATCTCCGTGCGGCAGTCAAGAGGGACGAGACCGGGCGTGTGGACAATAATGACGAACTCGACGAGGCAGCCTCAGCGTTTGCATACGTGAAAAGGTATGCGTCACAGTCCGAGTTCAATTCGATAAGTCCGTTGTATGAAGGGTATGTCGCTGTCGCCAAGAGCTTTGTGGACAATAACAACAATGCCTTCGACACCATGGAGGCTGTGGACTCGTTGAGTTATGTCGTGTATGACTACAGCGTGATGATTCAGAGCAAGGCGGAACGCATGGTATGGTCTACCGCCGAAGACATACAGGACAGGCTGTTCCTTACGAGGATGGTCATCGGCATCGGAATTTTGGTATCGATTGTGCTGATATACCTTATCAGCCGCATTATCATGTCCAAGATTGTCAACCCAATCCGCGATGGCATCCATACTGTCACTGAGATTTCGGAAGGCAATCTCGGACAAAGTCTTACGCCCTCTAACGGCTCGGACGAAATCAGCCAGTTCCGTAACGCGCTTTATACTTTGAATGACAATCTGAAGGGCATCGTCGGCAACATAACCGACATGGCGGGCCGCATTTCCGAATTTTCAAAGATGATGAACCTTGCCGGCCGCGAGATGAGCGAGAATGCCAATAACCAGGCGTCGTCCGCCGAGGAAATATCCTCGTCCGTAGAGGAAATCGCCGCAAGTATCCAACAAAACAGCGAAAATGCCCATGAAACTGAGAAAATAGCCAATAATAATAGTGTGACGATTAAGGAATGTATGGACGCTGCGACCCAGACCGTCAAGATGATGACCGAAATCGCGTCCAAAATATCGTTCATTGACGAGATTGCGTTCCAGACCAATATCCTCGCCCTTAATGCCGCGGTCGAGGCTGCACGTGCCGGCGAGCATGGCAAGGGCTTTGCGGTCGTCGCCGCCGAGGTCAGGAAACTTGCCGAGAATTGCGCCGTCGCGGCGAGGGATATTGACGTTGTAAGTTCTGAAGGTCAACGTGTCGCCAATCAGACTGGCGATGCGTTCTCGCTCGTGCTTCCGGAGATAGAACGCACGACGTTGCTCGTGAAGGAAATTGCATCGGCGAGCAGCGAGCAGGCGGCTAATGCCAACCACATCAATTCCGGCGTGCAGAATTTCAACACAAGCACCCAGCATGTCGCCTCGCTCAGCCAGCAAGTCGCCGACCATTGCCAAAGTCTTGAGGACATGTCGGAGGATTTGGTGGACATGATTAAGTTCTTCAGGATTTAGCGTCAAAACATAATCAAATTCAGCTGACCATGATTGAATCTAACGACAAGCCTCGTGGCATATTGGGGACGGCGTTTGTGATGCTCGCCGTGATGTTCTCCATGTGGGGATTGGCATATAACATGACCGGCACGTTGCTCCAAGACTTCAAGCGTATCCTCGGAATGTCCGACATACAGGAGACGGTCATCAAGTCGGCGTTCTATGTCGCCTACTTCTTCGCCGTGCTACCAGCCGTCATGTACCTTTACCGCCACTCCTATAAAAACACGGTTTTGGTGGGTCTTGGATTCTATGCCGTCGGCGCATTGCTGTTCTACCCGGCGGCGAGCATGGAGAGTTACATTGCATATTTAATAGCGATATATGTCATGGCGTGTGGCTGTGCTGTGCTGGAGACAATCGCAAACCCGTATATCATCATCAACGCGCCGACTCACGACGACGGCGTGAGGAATCTTAGTTTGGCTCAGTCGTTCAATCCGCTCGGCTCACTGCTCGGCATATTAATCAGCCGGACGCTTATCAATGGCAACATCAATTCCGTCGGCGCGACACAGAACAATCCCGAGGTCATCCGCGAGGAACTCGATTCGATAACGATGTTGTACGCCGGGGTGGGGGAGATACTCCTTGTGTTCCTCGTGGTGTTCATGTTCGTCAACTTCCCGAGCATCGAGTCCGTCATGGTCGGCCGCCGCAGGTCGGCTATCACGCGCTCGCTCCGCCGTCTTGGATCAAACATAGACTTTAAGTTGGGCTCGGTGGCGATGTTCATCTACGTCGGTGCGCAGACTTGCGTGTGGGCTTTTACGTCGCAGGCCATTGACGAGCAGGGCGGATATGATTCGGACATGCTGTTCAACTGGTCGATGATTTGTTTCGCGGCGTCGCGCTTCCTGTTCTCATGGCTGATGAAATACTACCGCTACCAGAAACTTTTTGTCTTCGCCACGATAGGCTCGCTGCTCCTGTCGCTTGCCGTTGTATTTGGCAGCGGGATTGTCGTGGTGGTTTCGCTTATAGGGCTGTCGTGCATGATGTCGCTCATGTTCGCCACGATATACGGCATCGCCCTCGACGGCACTGGCAACGACATGCAGACCGGCGGCGCGATACTCGTCATGATGATTTCCGGCGGTGCCGTGCTGCCGCCGTTACAAGGATTTTTGGCGCGGATTTTTAACGCGCAGATGTCGTACATCGTGCCTGCTGTGTTCTTCTTGTCGCTTGTTGCATACGCGTCGTATGTCGTGCTGCACACCGACAAAAGGCAGGACAAAAAAAATATTGCGTAAATAATTTTTTGAAAAACAAATAATTTGTATATTTGCGAGGTTTTAGCGGCATGATACGCCGCGATACTGACCATGCAAAAACACACAACATTAATAAAATCAATAACTTATTCATTAGTCATGAAGATTTCAAAGATTCACGCAAGAGAGATCCTCGACTCAAGAGGAAACCCGACCGTAGAGGTTGACGTAACATTGGAAAACGGCGTTCTTGGCCGTGCAGCAGTTCCCTCGGGAGCATCCACCGGCGAAAACGAGGCACTTGAGCTCCGCGACAAGGAGAACAAAGGCCGCTACCTCGGCAAGGGCGTGCTCAAGGCTGTTGAGAACGTCAACACAATCATCGCACCCGCTTTGGTGGGCGACTGCGTATTCGACCAGCGCGCTCTCGACTACAAGATGCTCGCGCTCGACGGCACCAAGACCAAATCCAAACTCGGCGCAAACGCAATCCTCGGCGTGTCTCTCGCAGCTGCTAAGGCCGCTGCAAACGCTCTCAACATTCCTCTCTACCGCTACATCGGCGGCTGCAACTCTTACACCCTTCCCCTCCCGATGATGAACATCATCAACGGCGGCGCACACTCCGACGCTCCTATCGCATTCCAGGAGTTCATGATCGGTCCCGTTGGCGCAAAGAACATCAAGGAAGCCGTAAGGATGGGTGCCGAGGTATTCCACAACCTCGCCAAACTCCTCAAGAAGCGCGGACTTTCTACGGCTGTAGGTGACGAAGGCGGTTTTGCTCCCGCACTCGACGGCATTGAAGACGCACTCCAAATCATCGTAGATGCTATCAAGGCGGCAGGCTACAAGCCCGGCGAGGAAGTTCGCATCGCCATGGACTGCGCAGCATCCGAGTTCGCTACACAGAAGGACGGCAAGTTCTACTACAACTACAAGGAACTCAAGAACGGCGCAAAGAAAGACCCCAACGGCAAGGAGCTTGACGTTGACGGCCAGATTGCATTCTTGAAGTCACTCGTAGAGAAATACCCGATTTACTCCATCGAGGACGGCCTCGACGAGAACGACTGGGAAGGCTGGGCAAAACTCACCGCAGAACTCGGCGACAAGGTTCAGCTCGTGGGCGACGACTTGTTCGTTACCAACACTGAGTTCCTCCGCAAGGGCATCACAAGCAAGGTTGCCAACTCAATCCTCATCAAGGTCAACCAGATTGGCTCGCTCACCGAGACCCTCGAAGCCATCGAACTCGCTCACCGTCACGGCTACACAACCGTTACATCCCACCGTTCTGGCGAGACCGAGGACACCACGATCGCCGACATCGCTGTCGCTACAAACTCTGGCCAAATCAAGACCGGCTCCATGTCGCGTACAGACCGCATGGCGAAGTACAACCAGCTCATCCGCATCGAAGAAGAACTCGGCGATTCCGCTCAGTACAAGTTCGAGAAGCTCACAGGCTTCACACTCAATGGCGTAGAGTATAAGCCGGCGGTATAGGTCCAAGATTCCGGTTTATTAAGACTATCTCCCAATGGGACGAGAGGCTGTTAGGTACGTAATGGTCAGTCATCCCATTGGGTTTTTTATTATCACATTATTATAAGTAGATGAAACGCATACTAATCATATTCCTCATGCTGATGGTCTCTGTGGCGTTGAAGGCACAGACGACGCTCCAGGACGTTGTGTACCTCCATAACGGCAGCGTCATACGCGGCACTCTCATTGAACAGGTCCCGAATGTCAAGATACGCACGTCGGACGGCAGCGTGTGGGTCTTCAAGCAGGAAGAGGTCGACAAGATAACCTCGGAACCGTCCTTACAACAGACACAACAACAAAGATACTACGATGACACTTCCAATCTTTCTGCCCTTTATGACGCTACCGCCAACAGTGGAAGCCGCCGTCCAGGTTATATCGACCTTTCGCACGGGTTCAGGTTTTTCGTCGATTTTTCTTACCTCCAACAGACAAATAGCTATACATGCAGTGCGGTAAGTTATTCAGTGTCATTCGGATGGCAGGTATTGCCGTATTTATACGCCGGTTTTGGACTTGCTGCACAAGCGTATATGGACTATTGGTATTATGGACTGAAGGACACAGACCCCGAACTTTACGCGCAGATGCCGATGTTCACGGACATCAGGTACGACGTGAAGGCTGGTAAATATTCGCCGTTTGTCGGCATGAGGGTTGGCTACGCTGTGTCGGCTGATGAGGTCAATGATTATCAAGGATTCTATCTCAACCCCTCGATTGGGTTCAGGTTCAAGCGGCTCAGTTTTTCGCTCGGAGGTGATTTCGTAAAGTTGAAGGACCCGTGGGAATTTATTGAGTTCCAGCGTTATGGCACAGGCCCGATAGAGTACCACGAGACACTGTGGCAGTCTACCGTCATGTTCAAGGTCGCATACGAATGGGGCGGACGTATGTAGCTCGCCTCCAAAGGTTTGAAAAATAGGTATGATGTATTTTTTTGGAAATTTTAGCCAAATATGCTCATAAAACTTTGCAGTTTTGCGAAATATGAGTAATTTTGCGCATCATGTATCACCTGTAGATTATGTTATGAGAAGACGTTTACTTGCATTAATTTGTACATATACAGTTTTGTTCGCCGCCTGCCAGATAGACGACGAGATGTATTCGGTGTATGATGTGTATTATGAGCATGCATTCGTTACCGATAGTTCGTCGGTATTGAGGAGTTCGGCGAAGTATGACAGCATTGCCGGCGTGGACGACGTATCAATAAGGGTAAAAGGCGGTTTCGAGTATGCCGCAGGCGACATTGTTGGTTATGGACACTGTTGGGCAAAGGGCATCGTCGCTCCTACGATAAACGCCGATAGGTCAAACTGCAAACTTAACAGCGGCTCAATGTCTTCTGGCGAAAATTTCTATTCAACGATTTCAGGTCTTGATTGCGAGACAGAATATTCTGTGCGCAGTTTTGTTATCACATCGGACGGCAAGATTGGTTACAATCCCCAAACGCAGGTTGTAAAGACAGACGTGCCACATGATAAATGGTTTGAGTCCGACGGCTTCTTTAACAATGGCATTAATTCTGGTCGTACCGACGGTATAAACATCGTTACGGTTGTTGACGGCGATACTCTGACGATTTTTGGACTTGGACGTGCTGGCGATATTTGCTACAGTGACGTGTGGTGTTATAGCTCAAAGCAGCGGTCTTACCAGCAGTTGCCAAATCTTAAGGATAACTATACAAACGTCGAAGTTCCACTATGGGGAGCGTCGGGCTTCGGTCTTAACTATTCCGAGCGTAACATTCCACACCATCTCGTATACGTGGGGTGCGGATGCACACGTGCTGTTAATTATCAACTTTCTGACTATAACAAGGACTTCTATGTTCTTGACCTTGACGCTACAGGAAAGTTCAAGTGGGAAAGGGTCCAGTACCACGGGCAGGAACAGAACGTCCAGCTCAAGGACAAGCCATTCCAGGGTCAGGCGCGTACTGGAGGCGTAGGTTTTTCCGTCGGTTCTTGGGGCTTTGTCGGACTTGGTGAGTATCAGAACAGTTATGACAAGGACGTGCATTATCATAGCGATTTCTATATGTTCGTTATGGAAATGAACATCAATGGCGGCGGCATGCTCGAACCCACGATTGGTTATTTCAACCAGATGACGGACGATTTTGACGCTGGCGAGAGGTCGGGTGCGTCTGTGGTTGTGGTAGATAACATAGCGTATATCATGGGTGGCAAGGGAAAGAACAACATTTATTATGACGAAATAATCCCATGTCAATTTACAGAACCGCTGTCAGGCAGTCCAAATTCATATACTTTCTTATGGGGCAAGCGTATGCAGGTAAGCAGCCAACTTGGTGATTTGTTCAAGCCACGGGCATTTGGAGTGGCATTTTCTGTTGACGGCAAGATATATTTCGGTTTGGGCGAGGAATTGGACGAGAATGGAGATAAGATTTATTATTCTGATATGATTCAGTACGACCGCAATACCACGAAGTTTTCTTTGCGCTCAAATTATATGAACGAGGACGCGCCATCAAGCCGAGTCTCACGTGCCATGGTAATAAATGGCGGCGACCGTGCATTCGTTACCGGCGGAGAGAAGCAGGGCAGCGGCATTACAGAACGTAACACCAGCGAGTGGGTATATCGTCCGTAACACAAAATCTAAATGACATGAAGATAAACGTAATTGCCATATTATTGTTTGTGATGCTGCCGAGCATCGTAATGGCACAGAGAGGAAGGCATTTCGAGTTCGATTATTTTGTGTTGGAGCTCGGGTTTAATAGCGGTTTTAACGGTGCGCCCTCCGCCCGATGTGACAATATGTATTTTGAAGGTCCGGGGGCTTTGCATAAACATCTTGAACAGGTTGAGTCATTGGGCTTTACCCCTGGCTTCAACATTGGGTTGCAGTACCACCACGATTTTACGAACGATATTCTTGGATTGGTGACAGGTCTCACTGCCCATTGGTGGGGCAATACATATAGATACCAAACTGAGGACAAGGTCACGAAACTTACCGAATGTGACCGTGTCATGTCGCTCGGCGTTCCGCTGTACATCAAGCTCAGCGACGAACTCTATAACCGACAGGCGTATTTCTATTTTGGCACGCAGGTGGACTTTAACCTCAGCCTGACGACCACACAGAAAGTGGACGGCAAAAAGCTCCGCACGAAGGACTATAACGATGCCTTGAACAAGATTTCCGTGCCGATAATCGTCGGCGCAAACTTCACAATAGTCAATTTCCGCGTCGGGGTATGCCCGATGTCGATTTTCAAGAAGGACTACGAGATGACATTCGGCGGCGCGCAGGTGGCAAAACCGTATGAGGACATGAACAACATGACTTTCTTTGCCAACTTTGCCTTTACGATACCGCTCTCGCAGTGGACGATAAAGAGGTCGTACTTCTTGAGCAGGATTTTCTAAAATAATTGAATTTTGAAAGTGGAAAGGATAGTAAGAGTTTGGATTTTGTTGGCTGTCATGGCGGCCTTTATGCTCACGGCGTGTGGCGCGGGCGAGGGGAAGTCCGCACCGGAGAATATGAAATTTGACACGACGGTGTCCAATACGGTCTTCCTTGTCGAGACCCAGCCGATAGACAGCGGATATGGCTATTCAATATCCGTCGATGGCAAGAAGTTCATCAGCCAGACCATAATCCCGGTCATCGAGGGAAACCACCATTTCCAGACCGAGGAGGACGCATTGAACACTGGCAAGGTCGTGGTCAAGAAGATGTTAAGTTCGCGGGACTTGCCATCGCTCACTAAAGAGGATCTTATGATGTTAGGAATTTTGTCGCAAGACGGCAGTTTAATTATAAAGAAATGATAGACCCAAATCTTAAAAAGGAATTTCTCGCGCTTTTGCGCTCCACGGAGCGTGATGGCGTTGAGGATGTGATAGATGAATTACAGGAACTCGGCTTTTTCGACGCTCCGGCTTCGGCATCGTTCCACCTCAACTATGACGGCGGACTCGTCGAACATTCGCTCAACGTCTGCCGCGTGGCTCTCGGAATCCGCGAGCAGATGGTCGCGATGAACAAAGGCATGGCGGAGTACATCCCCGAGGACAGCGTTAAGATTGCCGCGCTGCTCCACGACGTGTGCAAGGCGGACATCTACAAGAAAGTCACAAAAAAGAAGAAGGACAAGTTCGGCATGATACAGACAAAGCAGGGTTTTAAGCTCGACTACACCAACTTTCCCCTTGGACACGGCGAGAAGTCTGTTATCGTCCTGCTGCGCGCTGGACTTGCAATGAGCGACTTTGAAATCATGGCGATCCGCTGGCACATGTCGGCGTGGGACCTTCCGTTCCAAAGCGCGGACATAAAGGAAAACCTCAACAAGGCGCGCGACATCTGCCCGTTGTGCGCCGTGATACAGACCGCCGACACCCTCGCGACCAATATCCTTGAGCGCAAGAATGTCGACGACGACGATGACTTTTTGTGGGTTGACTAAAGGTGTTGGAGATGAATAAGCAGCCTGCTTTTGTCATGGCCGTCAACTTCGCTTTCGCGATGTTGCTCTATATGGCCGAAAGGTGGTTTTTCTTTTGGATGAACCATGCGACGTATGAAGATGTCACGTTTTCCGACATGATGACGATATGCGCTGGCGGCATAAGGTTCGATGTCAGCGCGTTGTGCTACCTCAATATACTCTGTATCGCCATGCAGACCGTGCCGGGCAAATGGCGCGACACAGTCCGCTATCAAAAGATAGTCAAGTATATATACTTGGCTATCAATAGTATCGGCATTTTCATGAATGTCGCCGATGTCGTGTATTTTGACTTTGGCGGCAGGAGGACGACCGCCACGTTCTTCTCGGAGTTTGCTGGCGAGGACAACATTGGCAAAATCCTCTTGCAGTCGGTGACGGGTTATTGGCCGGTGTGGATTTTTGGAGTGTTAAGTATTTTCGCGCTGTGGAAGTTCTACTATAATCCCATCGTCCGTGACAAGCACCCCGACGACTACTCGCCAAACGCCGTCTATTATCCCGTCCATTCGGTGGTTTTTGTTGTGGCGATGATTCTCACAATCGGCGGACTGCGTGGCGGATATGACCTTTCGATGCACCCGATACGCCAGGACAGTGCGGATATTTATTGTAAGAAGCCGGTTCAGGCCGCCATCGTACTGAATACGCCTTTCACGGTCATCACCACAATCCACAAGAAAGGCTACAAGTCGCTCGACTTTTATGAAAGCGGGCAGTTGCACACGGTTTTTGACCCGGTTCACCAGCCGTCCGACACTGTGGAAATGAAGAAGTTGAATGTCGTGGTCATTTTGATGGAGAGTTTCAGCCGCGAGTACGTCGGGTATTTTAACCATGACTTGGACAGTGGAAGGTTCGAGGGCTACACGCCGTTCCTCGATTCGCTGATTGGGCAAAGTTATAGTTTTGTCAACTCGTTTGCTAACGGCATACGCTCTGTGGACTGTATGCCGGGAGTTTTTGCCGGTATTCCGAGGTACATCGAGCCTTACTGCTACTATTTCTACTCTAACAACACCTTGCAGGGGCTTCCCGAAATGCTTGGCAATGAGGGTTATGAGTGCGCGTTTTTCCACGGCGCGCCTAATACGACTTTGGGATTCAAGGGCTTCACGAACTCCATCGGTTTTCCGTCTTATTATGGCAAGGAGGAGTTCAACGACGATAGCGAGTTCGACGGCACGTGGGCGATATGGGACGAGCCGTTTTTCCAGTATTTTGCCAATGAGACTGACCGCATCAGCAAGACGGGCAAGCCGTTTTTCGTGGCTATATTCTCGGCGTCGTCCCACCACCCGTTCAAAGTCCCTGAAAAATATGACGACGGACGTTTCCCCGATGGCGAAATCCCAATGCACAAGGCTGTCAGGTATTCGGACTTTTCGTTGAAGAAATATTTTGAGACTGTGAGCCGGATGGACTGGTTCAAGAACACGATATTCGTTTTTACTGCCGACCACACAGGGCCTGGCTCGCGTCCCGAGTATGCCAACGAGTATGGCAGGTTCAGGATACCGGTGTTTTTCTATACGCCTGGCGGACAGTTGCCGGTCAAGTGCGATTCCACGCGCCTCATGCAGCAGATGGACATCACTCCGACGCTGCTCTCGATGTTGGGATACGGCAAGCCGTTTTTCTCGTTTGGGAAAAATGTTTTTGAGCAGGATTCGACTAAGTTTGTCAACTATGTTTTTAACGACCTCCATGGTCAGACGATGTATTATCTTGACAGTCTGATGATTGAGTACAGGAAGGAGGAATTGTTCGGCATTTTTGAGTATCAGAAAGACCCAAAACTCCAGCACAACCTCATCGACCGTCGTGGCGATTTTCCACAGTTGCCGTTCATGGAATCCCAAATCCGCGCAATGATGCAGGAGTATGTGGAGGGCATGAAACAGAACAAGTTGACGGCGGAAAGGGCGATTTCGAAATGATTATGAAAAAAAGTTGCAAAAATATTTGGAGATAATCCGAAACCTTTATATCTTTGCAACGCTTTTTAAGGGCCCGGGTGGCGAAATTGGTAGACGCGCTAGTTTCAGGTTCTAGTGCTGAGAGGCATGCAGGTTCGATTCCTGTCCCGGGTACTTGATTTTGGTGGACTTTATATTAAGGGTTCGCGATAAAACAAATTTATCGCGGACTTTTTTTATTTCGTTTTCGTTCTCGCTTCGCGAGATTTGTTTTGTCGCTTCGCGAGAAATCTTTCAAATCTTTTCAAATCTTTCAAATCTTTTTTTCAAGTTTTTCAAATCTTTCATTTTTTGTTAAGATTTTGATTTTGTTTGATTTGAAAAGATTTGTAAAATTTCTGCCCGTAAGGGCACTCCGTAAAATGCCCGCCAGGGCAATGGAAATGCTGCGGATTTCGGCGTAAAATTTTCCCAAATAAGAACACTTTTTTGGATAATAACGGCTATTGACGCTATCTTTGTGGCATGAAAAACATAGTTCCCATATTAAGCGTCACGGGTTCCGATTCAACCGGCGGCTCGGGCATACAGGCGGATGTAAAGACGATTTTTTCGCTTGGAGGATACGCTGTGACGGCGATTACGGCCATTACCGTCCAAAATTCGAAGCGCATCGTCTCGTTCGAAAACATACCTGCCGCGCTTGTGGTCTCGCAGGTAAGGAGCGTGTTCGAGGAGGTTCGCCCCAAGGCTGTCAAGATTGGACTTTTAAATGCAAAGAAGCCGAGTTAATCTCAAAAATCAAGATAACCACTGCCGACGACATGAAACGTGCCGCCCAAAGTATTTTGAAACTGGGGCCCGAGGCGGTCTTGCTGCAAGGCGGGCATTGTGAGAAAGGCTCTGTGACGGATATTTTGGTTGTGGACGGTAACGAAACGCCATATTTTTTCACGTCGCCGGATTTGAGCGGATGGAATTACCACGGCGTCGCCGGGACTCTTTCTTCGGCAGCCGCCACATTCCTCGCCAAGGGCGAACCGCTCGAAACGGCAGTTAAAAAGGCGCACGAATATATCCGCAACCTTGTCGTGTATTCCGTGGCGGCCGATTCGTCAAACATCATTCGGCATTTCCATAACAACGCCGTCAGCAGCCGCCAGGTCGAGATTTATAACCGTTTTCTCGCGCTCGTCGCCGAACATAACGCCGCCGACAAGGACGTCAACTTCTACGCCCAACTTCTTAGCATGACCCCGCGCTACCTCTCGCAGGTGACGCATAAAATAGTCGGCAAACCGCCAAAGAAAATCATCGGTGACTATCTCCTGACCGAAATCGAGGAGACGCTCTCGTCGTCGTCACTGACAGTGCAGGAAATTGCGTTCAAATTCGGTTTTGTCTCGCAAGCCGCGCTCAGCAAGTTTTTCAAGGCACAAAAAGGCATTTCGCCAAAAGAATACCGAACCACATAAATCAACAAATCCCAAATCGTAAATCACAAAATCAACAAATCACAAAATCAACAAATCACAAAATCAACAAATAATGGAAGACAGACTTACTTCAGAACGCCGTCACTATTCCCGTCATGGCAAAATGCCGCATCGGTCATTTTGTTGAGGCACAGATACTTGAAGCCATCGAAATAGACTACATCGACGAGTCCGAGGTTCTCTCGCCAGCGGACGACGTTTACCATATCGACAAGCGCAAGTTCAAAGTGCCGTTTGTATGCGGCGCGAGGGATTTGGGCGAGGCACTGCGCCGCATTAACGAGGGCGCGGCGATGATTCGCACAAAGGGCGAACCCGGCACCGGCGACATTATCCAGGCCGTCCGCCATATCCGCATGATGCAGAGCGAGATACGCCGCATAAAGAGCCTTTCGGAAGACGAACTCTACGAAGCCGCTAAGAAACTCGAAGTGGCATTAACGAGGAAGAAATCAAACTTCTAATGGCTGAACGTGGAAAATGAAAATCGCAATTCTTGCGCTCCAAGGAGCATTTGAGGAACACCGCCAAATGCTCCTTAAAATTTGCGTAGAAAGTTTTTTTGTGCGCAATCTTGCTGACTATCAACAAGAAAAGGACGCGCTCATCATTCCGGGCGGTGAAAGCACCACAATCCTCAAACTCCTCAAAGACCTCTCGTTGTATGAGCCTGTCAGGACTGGCATCATCAACGGCCTGCCAGTCTTCGGCACGTGCGCAGGGTTGATAATGCTCGACGGCGGACACCTCGGCTCGATGAATATCGAGGTCAGGCGCAATGCATACGGCCGTCAACTTGGCAGTTTTCATGTCGAGGGACGTTTTGAGGGCATCGACCACGAGATACCGATGACCTTTATCCGTGCGCCGTACATCACGAAAGTTGGCGGTGGGGTAGAGGTGCTGGCAAAAGTGGACGGTAATATCGTCGCCGCGCGTCAAGACAAACAGCTCGTCACCGCGTTCCACCCCGAACTTAACGACGACACAAGCGTCCACGAGTATTTCTTGAAGATGGCGGGTGGCAGGTAAAAAAGTTTTTGTAAAAGCCGCCAAAATGCGTTACTTTTGCAAAAACTTTTCATAATGGACACATTCTTGACATCATCTCTAACGCCAACATCTTCAGAGAGTTCCTTTATCGAGAGCCACATAGGAGCCGACGTGCGCGACCTTGCGTTAAGGCTGAAGGCGGCGGAGGATTTCCGCCCAAAATATGTCTTGCAGCAGATTGCCGGACGGCAGGCGATGAGGCGCAAGATGCCGGTTTGGGCAGAGAATCCACGCATTGTCTATCCAGTGCATCTTTCGGTGGAGCAGTGTTCGTCGGAGGCGACCGCCAATTACAAACGCGGCATAGTGGAAAGATTTTGCACGGATATTTCAGGAAAAATGTTCGCGGATTTGACGGGCGGATTTGGCGTTGATTTTTCGGTGATGTCGGCGAGATTTTCGAAGGCGTTTTATGTGGAGCGTAACGCGGATTTGTGCGCAATCGCGGAGCATAATTTCAAGGCGTTGGGCATCGAAAATCATTCGATAGTCAACGGCGACGGTGCGGATTTCATAAAAAAATCCGGCGAACATTTTGGCGTAGTTTTCATCGACCCGGCACGGCGTGACAGTGCGGGCGGCAAGACTGTCCATGTCCAAGATTGTGAACCTAACATTCTTGATTTTCAGGATGTTTTGATGACGAAAACCGACATCGCAATCATAAAACTCTCGCCGATGCTCGACATTTCGGAATGTCTTTTGAGGCTAAAAAACATCAGAGAAATCCATGTTTTGGCTGTCGACGGCGAATGTAAGGAAATGTTGGTGGTTTTGACGGCTGAAAAAAATGACGACGAGCCGAAGATTTTTGCTGTCAATGACAGTCAGATTTTCAGTTTTTTAAGGAGCCGGGAGCAAAATTGTGCCGCGAAAATAGCCGGCCGCGTCAGCGAGGGAATGTACCTCTACGAACCTAACGCCGCGATTATGAAAGCCGCGCCGTTCAACCTTTTGTCTGAGTGTTTTTCTATCAGGAAAGTCGCCCGAAACAGCCATTTGTACGTTTCAACAGATTTGGTTGACGATTTTCCAGGGCGCACGTTCCGCATAGTAAGGGTTGGCTCTGTAAAGGATTTCAAAAATATTGAGAAAGCCAACATCGCCGTCCGCAATTTTCCGTTGCGTGCCGATGAGCTCCGTAAGAAGTTGAAAATCAAGGATGGTGGCGATGTCTATATATTCGCCACCACGCTCTTTGATGGGAGTAAGGTGCTTATGGAAACCGGAAAAGTCTGATTTTCAAAACTTTGTGAAGGCGATTGTGTTGTCTTGCGAGCTGTCTGGCGAGTATTCAAAGCCTTCAAAGCTGAACTTCTTCAGGTCTTCGATGTCATTGATTCTTTTTTGTGCGATGTATTCTATGAGATTGGCTCTCAGACGGTTAAGTCGCCAACTTGATGTCGTGTGGACATTGCCGGTTTTTGCGATTTCGATGAATGACACGTCGTAGACTGTGGCGTTTATCTGTTTCCAGTCTATCTGCCGCCTTGCGACTGAGGTCAGGAGGCTCACTATCACGGTCTCCTGCTTGGATTCAAGGTATTTTTTCAGAAATTCGGTGAGGATTCCTTTCCAGTATTCAATCACGCGCCTACCTTTCGGAGTGTGGAGGATTGTGTCTTGTGGCAGTAGGTACGAGCCGATGATGTCGAATGGACGCAGAAATCCATAAAGGCTTGATATTATGCCAAGATGCTCTTGGACAAACTCGAAGTCCTTGGGCTTCCATGTCGTCAAGTCCACACCCCTTACAAAATCGTCCATGAGGGCGATTGCGTGCTTCCCTTTCATAGCCTTTGTGTTTTTTTCGAATTTGTCGTAGAAAATTTTTGCGTCCTCGGCCATTGCGTATGAGCAGTCGAGTATCCTGAACAACTGGTCTATGGACTTGCTTTTGAGAATGTCGGTCAGGACGATGGTCTCGTCAAGCAGTTGAGGCTCTGTCTTGGTCTTTATCTTGCACCGAGGAGCGTTCTTGAGGTCGACGGTTTTGGCAGGTGCTATCAGTGTAAGCATTTTTTGTATTTTTTGAGTGTTTGTATTTTTTGGCAATGCAAAGATAGTGTTTTTTTTCGTTTTGTTCGCTAAAACGCATTAACTTTGCAGAAAATTTTTTAAGAAAGACATCACAATGGACAAAAAACGCGGCTCCTTCGGAGGGAGCATTGGATTTGTGTTGGCGGCTGCGGGCAGTGCCGTCGGACTTGGTAATATATGGCGGTTCCCGTACCTTGCCGCAAAGGACGGCGGCGGGCTTTTCTTGGTGATTTACTTGGTGTTGGCGGTGACGTTTGGCTTTGCGCTGCTGACTACCGAGGTGGCTATTGGCCGTAAGACAAAGCAAAGTCCGCTTATGGCTTACCGCGTCCTTTCGCCGAAGTGGAAGCCGTTGGGTAAAATCGCCTGCGCAATCCCGATGATTATCTTGCCATATTATTGTGTGATAGGCGGTTGGGTGATGAAATACATGATTGCGTACATTACTGGCGGCGGCGCGGCGGCTGCCACGGACGGATATTTCGGCTCGTTCATATCCGGCACTGCCGAGCCGATAGTCTATACCGTTGTGTTCCTGGTGATTACGTGCGGGATCGTGTACCTTGGCGTCAACAAGGGCATCGAACTTTCGTCAAAGATTCTCATGCCGCTGATGATACTCCTCGTCGTGGGCATATCGCTGTTCTCATTGACGCTCGAACATACTGACAGTGATGGCGTTACGCGGACAGGCTTGCAGGGGTTCTGGGTTCTTGTCGTGCCGGATTTTGAGTATGTCACGCTCCAAAAGTTCCTCATAACGCTCATGGACAGCATGGGTCAACTTTTCTACAGCCTGAGCGTCGCGATGGGCATAATGATTTCGTATGGCAGTTATGTCAGCGACAAGGACAATCTCGTCAAGGACATCAACAAAATCGAGGTTTTCGACACTGTGGTGGCGTTCCTGGCTGGTGTGATGATAATCCCGGCGGTCTATGTCTTCATGGGACGCGAGGGCATGACGGCATCGGGTCCGGGTTTGATGTTCATTTCCATTCCTAAAGTTTTCGATTCGATGGGCGCGGCTGGCTCGGTAGTAGGCGGTGTGTTTTTCATCATGGCGTTCTTCGCTGCGTTGACGAGTTCGGTGTCGATTTTGGAGGCCGTTGTGTCGAGTTTCATTGACAGGTTTGGGATTTCGCGCCGCCGGTCGACGGTCTATGAGGGCATGATTGCGCTGCTGTTTGCGGTTTTGGTCTGCCTTGGGTATAACCACCTTTATTTCGAGTTTCCGCTGCCAAACGGCGTTAAGGCTCAAGTCCTTGATTTGATGGATTATATAAGCAATAATCTGCTCATGCCGGTTGTCTCTATCGGCACGTGTATCCTCGTCGGCTGGATTGTAAAGCCCAAGACCGTCATCGACGAGGTGACGCGGAACGGCGAGTATTTTTCACGTCGCGGACTTTATGTCGTCATGGTCAAGTTCGTCGCCCCGGCGATGTTGGTCGTGCTGCTTTTGAAGTCTGTGGGTGTGATTTGATTTTTATTTGCTTTTTTTGCCGTCGTACCATGCTTTAAGCACGTACCACGCTTTTTTCTTCTCGCCCTTGTCGGAGAGGAGTCCTTTGCGGTTGTAGTAGTCCTGGATTCCGTCGAGGACACGGCGCGGCGAGCGGAAGTCCTTGAGAATCCATGGCGTTGTGCCGGAGAGACCGTCGATTTTGTCAAGCATCGCAGTGTTTTCTTTGTAGAGGTTTTCCTGGAACTCCTCAGTCCAACGCTGGTTCTTTGCGCCGTGGTGGCCGTATTTTGCTCCGCCGCCAAACTCGCTGATTATCACAGGTTTGTCGTATGGAATTTCCCATGTCATCTTCGCTGCGTCGTTGACATCGCGGTACCATCCGATGTATTGGTTGAAACTGATGATGTCGACGTATTTGTTCATGTTGTCCTGAAGGCGGTTGTGGAAGTTGGAGGCTGATGTGACTTCCATCGCCATGCTTATAAGGCGCGTCGAGTCAAGGCTGCGGGCGTGTGTGGCAAGTGCTGACAGGAACCTTTCACGGTCGTCGCCGTGCGGTGTCTCGTTTGCAATGGACCAGATGATGACGTTTGCGCGGTTTTGGTCGCGGCGAATCATGTCGGCCAGTTGGGATTTTGCATTGTCGAGGGTTTTGGGGTTTGTCCAGTCGATTGTCCAGTAGACCGGGATTTCTGACCAGACCAAGATGCCCTGCCGCTCCGCCTCGCGGACTGTGTACTCGTTGTGTGGATAGTGGGCAAGTCTCACGAAATTACATCCCAACTCCTTGACTTCCTTCAACAAAGCCTTCGCGTCGTCGAGGGAGTTCGCGCGGCCGCCGCCGTTGAACTTTTCCTCGTGCATGCTTATACCGCATAGGAAAATCTCCTTGCCGTTAAGCAGGATTTTTTTGCCTTTGGTCTCGACGGAGCGGAATCCGATTTCGTCTTCCAAAACATTTTCGCCGAGTTTGAGCGTCACGCGGTAGAGTTTGGGATTCTCGGGCGACCAAAGTTGGAGTTTCTTGGTTTTTAGCGTCACGGATGCTTTGCCGAGTGCGTCCGTGGTCAGTGTCTGCTTTATTTTCAACTCGGGAATTTGTAGTTCGACGGCGATGCCCTGCGTGGCTTTGTCGAGGTTGAGGTCGAAGTAGATGCGGTTGTAGTCCGCCTTGTCGAGCGTGAACTTGTAGTTTTCGATGTATGTGTCCTCGGTCTCCACAATCATCACGTCCCTCGTTATGCCGCCGTAGTTCCACCAGTCGAAAATCTGTGTCGGAACGTTCTCCTTCTTGCGTTTGTTGTCTATCTTGACGATGACGAAGTTTTCACCGTCTTTCAGGAGGTCTGTCACCTCAAAATTGAAAGGTGTGAAACCGCCCTCGTGACGGCCGAGGATTTTGCCGTTGAGGTAGACGATGGACTCGTAGTTGGCCGCTCCAAAGTACAGGAACTGGCGTTTGGCGGCTGTCTTGTGGTACTGGAACGATTTCTTGAACCATACAGTGCCTTCGTAGAAGAACAGCCGGTCGTCCTTCGTGTTCCAGTCTGACGGGATTTTCATCGTCGCCGCCTTGTCGAAGTCGTACTCGATGAGGTCTTCGGGCTTTTGTGGCTTTGCGTTAAGGAAAAATCCCCACTCTGTCGGGTTCATCCTGTAGTCGTAGTAGCCTTCTTCCTGGACATCGACGATATAGTTCCAGTCGCCGTTGAGGGATGTGGTCGTCCGGTTGAGGACGTTAGAGATTTGTGGCGATGGCTGCGCCGCCGCGATTGTTGCCGAGGCGGCGGCGAGGATTAGTGTGGATAATAGTCTTTTCATTTGGTTTGATGTGAGTGTTGTGTTTTTTATGCTTTTAGGCAGTTAATCGGCACGACGTATATTCCGTCGTTGCGTTGGTACAATGGGCTGCTCGCGGTCAATACCATCATGAAGGACGGCGCGCGCTCCGAACTTTTGTTGATGATTTTGTCTTTGAGGAGGTTGAGCGATCGTGCGCCGTCCTCTATAAGGCGGTCGCCGCCCAACTTGATTTCCACTGCGCCCCATCTTCCGTCCTCCAGGCGGATAATCGCGTCGCACTCGAGTCCGGCGTTGTCGCGGTAGTGCCTTACTTCGCCGCCGTGCGCTTGTGCGTATATCGAGAGGTCTCGGACGGCGAAGTCCTCAAAAAACCGCCCGAATGTCTCCAAATCTTTCATCATGTCGTCCGGGAAGATATTGAGCGCGCGGCATGCAATCGACGTATCGACGAAATGCCTTGTCGGAGTGCTGCGTATCGAAGTCTTTGAGCGGATGTTGGGATTCCAGGATTGTATGTCGGAGATTATGAACAGGTCGTTCAACGCCTCAAGGTAGTCGTCGAATGTCTTTGTGTCAAATGTGCGCTCGTTACTCTGCCTGATGTCCTCTATGATGGTCTGCTTGGATGATTCTGACGATATGTTCCGCGCGTAGCTCCTCAAAATCATTTTAAGGATTTCCGGGCGTTTGTTACGGAATTTTTCGTTGTCGCAGTCCTCAAATACGAAAAGGCTGTTGTAATAGTTGCGCGTAACGTCCATGGCGACAGCCTTTTTGGAGATTACGGAAATCGGCCAGCCGCCCCTGCATATCAGGTATGCGACGTCTTTGAGCGTGAAATCACGACTACCGCGCCGGACGAATTAAGGGCGCGCAAGATGTCTTTTTCCGCATATCGTTTTAGATACATAACTTTTGACCTTTTGTTTGTTCGGTGCAAAGTTATATTTAATGATTTGAAATTCCAAATATTTTCAATAAAAAAATCCCAAAATTTTCAATGGAAAATCCCCAAGATTTTCAATGTAAAATTCCCAAGATTTTCAATGGAAAGTTCCCAAAATTTTCAATAATAGATGTGTTTTAATCTTCCACAAACGCCCTCAAATCTTTCGCCAAACCAAACACGACAATCCTGTCGCCGTCCTGCAACAGCGTGTCGGCTCTCGGGTCCATGATTTTGCGCTCGCGGATTATCTTGCCGCGCCAGTTGGTGCGCTCTTCCATGCGAAGGATGCTGAGGATGTTTAGGTGGTACTTGCTGCGGAAGTCGGTGTCCTTGATTACAACGCCAAAATACCGCTTTGGCAAATCCACTTCCGCCACTTTGTGCTGGTCAAAAAGGCTGTAAACTTCCTGTGCGCCGGTGAGCGAGAGGCGGTCGGTGAGCCTTTCGGCCGATTCTTCCTCGGGGTGGACGATTTCTATCTTGTCGTCGATGGCTTCCAACACGCGCTGGTGGGTGTCGTTGATGCAGCGGCAGATAAGGCGTTTGGTCTCGTCCATCTGGTGGAAAGTGGCGGTAACGAGTATTGACTGTCCGATGTCTTCGCCGATGGCTACAATGATGCTGTCGGCCTCGTCCCAGACGGGCAGCCCCGCCTTGATGGCGTTGACGTCCGTGCAGTCCAAGACCACCGCCGAAGTAATCTTTTCTTTCAGCGCATCGACCTTCTTGTCTGACGTGTCCGCGCCATAGACCTCGTTGCCGGCGTTTGTGAGCCGTATCGCAAGCGACGACCCAAAATTTCCCAAACCAACTATAATGTATTTTTTCATAGTGTTCCCAATTTATTGCAAAACCCTCAATTCCGAAATTAAAAAATGTTAAAAACGGCAAAATATTGAAAACAAAACTGTTAAAATATTTTGCCGATACAAATATTTCACCTAAATTAGTG
>CAJOJG010000020.1 GCA_905234655.1 uncultured Bacteroidales bacterium | reverse complement strand
AGCATCATAGTATATCTCTCTCATAATAAATCATTCCGCCGCATTGACCAAAGGGCTTTCAATGCGGCGGAAATTTTTTTTGTAATAATTTCAATCAATGAAATCTTCCATCGTAACCTCGCATTGTGCGATGCTTGAATATTCGTTTTGGACAATGCCGTAGGTGGTTACCATTACGAGGTGGATTGGCTGTTTGCATTTGGCTTCTGTCCTGAAAGTCTCTATCTTGTTCATGAGTTCGGCGTGGTATTTCTTGTTGATGGTGAATTTGGTGTTCCAAAACTTCATTTCGCAAACATTGACGATGCCGTCGGCGCGGGAGATAATGAGGTCGATTTGTGCGCCGTTTTCGCTTTTTTGTGATTGCCAACACGACACGCGGGTCTGTACGCCGGATATGCCGAGGGCTTTTTCTATGCAGTTGATGTGTTGCAGGCAAAATTGTTCAAAGGCATACCCCGCCCAGGCGTTGTGTATTGTTGTGCCGAGTTGCAAGGTCCAAAATTCTTTGTCGGTCGTGCCGTATTTTTTGATGAATTTCAGATAAAACAGCGAGTAAAAATCAGTCAATTGATAAATGCTGTTGCGCTCCTTGTTGCTGAGGCTCAGGTATTTGCGGATGAAATCGCAATTGTCTAAGTCGTTGAGTATTTTGGTTAATGAGCCGCCGTCGGGTAAGCCTGTCGCCTTTATAATTTCCTTGCGTGAGAGACCTTTGTTTTTTTGTCCGATGGCTTCGATTACCTTGATGTAAGTGTTGCTTTCGTCAAAGAGAGACGAATATAGTTCGTCAAATTCGCCGTACAGCTTGCCCTGACGCTTAAAAAACATCTGGTCAACGTTTTGGGCGAGACTTTTGCCGCGTTGCATCAGGCTCAGATAGTATGGCACTCCGCCCATTATCATATAACATTCCAGGATGTCCTTGTCGCCGATGATGATGTTTTTGTAATCGAAAAACTCTTTACATTCGCTCACCGTGAATGGGTGTAGGTATATCCGTCGGGTAATCCTGTTGTGGAGGCCGCCCTTGTTTTTGATAATGTTTTTTACAATCCACGATGTCGCCGAGCCGCATATAATAAGCACAAGGTCGTTTTGTGTGTTGCCGTAATCGTTCCAAAAATGTTCCAAGGCGGTTATGAGGGAGCTTTTGGGAGTTGACATATACGGCAGTTCGTCGATGAATACCACCTTTTTGCCTTTTGATTTTTTGGTTTCCAGCAATGTCCTCAACAGCGCAAACGCCTCCATCCAATCTTTTGGGTCGGGGCATAGTTTCGAGCCGTATCGCCTGAGCGATTCGCCAAAGTTTTTGAGTTGTTCGTTCTTGTCTTTTGAGGCGAGTCCGGTATGTTTGAAGGTGAATTTGTCGTCGTAATATTGATTGATTAGGTAGGTTTTGCCTATCCTTCGTCGTCCGAATATTACCACAAATTCTGGGGAGTCCGACTTCATAATTTCGTCTAACTCAGCCGTTTGTGATTTCCTGCCTATTAGTTTTGCCATCGCTTTTGTGTATTGGTTATACGCTGCAAATATACATATTTTTTTCAAAATACGTGGCTGTAACTATGTTTTTTTTGATAGTTACAGCCACGTATCTAAAAAAATAGTTGGCTGTAACTATGTTATTTTTGATAGTTACAGCCACGTATCCAAAATCTTTTTGGCTGGTACAGAATTATGTGTTGTAGTTGGCGAGAAGATTTCTTGAAGATATAAAAAGCCATGCGGTCGATTAAATTTGGTTTTCAACAATTAAAGTATTAACTTTGCCGCCAGAAAAACGCAAACATAACACATAACAAAATGCAGAACGAAATCAATAAGTCGCTGGAGGTATTAAGACGCGGCGAGGTTTTACTTTACCCGACCGACACAGTTTGGGGGCTTGGGTGTGACGCCACTAACCCGGAGTCCATCCGCAAAATCTACCACATCAAGCAACGCCCCGACTCCAAAAGCATGATAATACTTGTCAGCAACTTCCTGATGCTGCAACAGTACGTCACAGAAGTGCCATTTAAGGCCGTGGAACTCATGGAGGAGACCACTGCGCCGCTTACTGTAATATACCCAAACGCCCGTAACTTGGCTCCGAACCTCATCCCCGAGGACGGCTCCATCGGCATCAGGATTCCAAACGACGAGTTCTGCCGCGAGTTGATTTCCGCTTTTGGAAAACCAATCGTCTCGACATCGGCTAATGTGAGCGGTAAAGGTGCGTCGAGCCTATGGCCTGAAGTGTCGGACTACATAAAGGAATCCGTCGACTATGCAACGACATGGCGGCGTGACGACACACGTATCGCCGTGCCATCCACAATCGTGAAAATATTCCCCGACGGGACGATTCAGAAACTGCGCTAACCCCACACACAAGAACATGTACAACAAAGACGAACATAAAGCCCTAAGAAACAGGTTAGAGGGGCTGAGGAGGCATCTTTGACATCGATGCCAAACGAAACGACATAGCCGAAAAACAAAAACATACCGAGGCAGACGGCTTTTGGGACGACCCGAAGGCCGCCGAGGAGTTCATGCGCTCCATTTCAGACATTAAGCAGTGGGTCTCCGGGTACGACGAGGCTGCTGCTGCATTCGACGACCTCGACGTGCTTGCCGAGTTCGTGGAAGGCGGCGACGACTCACAGGACGACTACGAAGCCCAGTATGCGAAGACCTTGGCGTTTATAGAGGATTTGGAGTTCAAGAACATGCTCCGTAACGAGGAGGATTCCTTCGACGCAATCCTGAAGATTAATGCCGGCGCGGGTGGCACGGAATCCAACGACTGGGCCCAGATGCTGTTGAGGATGTACACGCGGTGGGCCGAGGACCGCCACTATAAGATTACTGTCACAAACCTTCTCGAAGGCGAGGAGGCTGGCATTAAGACCGCCACGATGACCATTTCGGGCAGTTATGCTTTCGGGTGGCTGAAGGGCGAGAACGGTGTCCATAGGCTTGTCAGGATTTCGCCGTTCAACGCCCAGGGAAAGCGTCAGACGACTTTTGCGTCGGTGTTTGTCGTGCCGCTTATTAATGACAGCATCGAGATTAACATTAACCCGTCGGATCTCGAGTGGGACACGTTCCGTTCCTCCGGCGCTGGCGGCCAGAATGTCAACAAGGTCGAGACCGGCGTGCGTGTCCGCCATATTCCGTCGGGCATTGTGGTCGAAAACACGGAGAGCCGCTCGCAGGGTCAGAACCGTGAGAATGCCCTCCGTATTCTCAAGTCCCACTTGTACGAAATCGAACTCAACAAAAAGCGCGAAAAACAGGCTGAAATCGAGGGCAAGAAGAAGAAAATAGAGTGGGGTTCCCAAATCCGAAGTTATGTCATGCAGCCGTACAAGATGGTCAAGGATTTGCGCACGAATATCGAGACTTCTAATGTGCAGGCTGTCATGGACGGACAGATTGACGAATTTTTGAAAGGCTACCTCATGCAGTTCGGAGAAGAATAGTTTTTTTCGTTGTTTAATTCCACTCACAAAAAAACTCCGCAGGGACTTGTCCTCTTGCGGAGTTTTTTATGGAAATTTTTCAAGCGGAATCGTGGAGGTCATCGCTTGTCCTGGACGCCGTACTTAATCCATTCGGGCTGCGTGTAGCGGCTCTTGACGGCGCGGCGGAACGACAGCATCTTCTCATTGTTTATCGTTACTGACATATTAATTAGTTATGGTCATAAAACCTATTGCAAATATACAAAATAATCCCCAAAATAGGTACGCCATATATGTAGGTTAAAAAAAGTTAAAACTTCCACATCTTCCTGTCCCTCCTAATTGGCGAATCGAACATCAGGAATCCCGTGAGCAACGCTACGCACACAAACGCAACCCAGCCGTACAGCGTCTTTACGCCGAGGCAGACAAGTTGGCTGTCGTCGAAGATTGCGAAGTTCCTCACGGCGTCGGCGATGTAATAGTTAAGCCCTTTGGCGTAGAAAGCGCAGCCAATGCAGCCGCCGATGACCATGTGGAGCATGTTGAAAATCGACAACCCTTGAAAAAAGTGCTGAAAATCCATGCTGTCGTGCAGCGAGACCATGAACATGATGCTCAGACACGAGTAAGCGGCACCGCGCAGCATCAATGGAAGGTACAGAGCCTCAATATTCAACGATGGCGTTACCCTGAAATACATCAGCAAAATGTACCCGCCCAAAAAGCACGTTCCCAAAATCCCCAACCGTATGTAGGTGAACTTGTTGACGATGCGCATCCAGAAAAACGAAACCGCACAGCCCAAAATATTGCCAATCCACACCGGCCATACCAACTGCGCGTTTGTCCACGTGCCGTAATGCAGTCCGTCTTCCAGGTATGCCTCCTCAAGTACGTACTCTGTGCCCATTACAGCCTCGTAAATGATTATAAGACAGAAAATTGGCTTTACAAACTTAAACGACGTGAAAACTTCCGGCGTGATGTATGGATGTCGGTTGTTGTTCATCCGCCACAGTATCATTGCAAACGTAATTATCACGAAACCAACGAGATACCATGTCGCGTCGCTCTTGAACCAGTCGTAATGCTCGCCGTAGTCCAAGAGGAACGCCAGCAATACCATCAACACGCCCCACAGCACCATGCCGACCCAGTCGATGCCGTAGAGCGGTTGGTTCGTGAACTTGAAATGGTGGACGCACGTGGTAAGTATCACAAGCACAATACATTGAAGCCCGATAATGAGGTAGTGCATCAGCCGCCAGTCGCCGATATGTCCAAACCACGACGACAGCAAATCCTGAAACCCAATCGCGCTCAAAATAACGGTGTGCAAAATCGGGAAAAAAATCTTCATGTCGCGCTTGGGCGTCATCCAAAGTTGAATGTTGCTCATGCACTCGAAAGTGCCTTGAATTTTGGCGACTCCCTCTATGAAACACACCACCCACAGCAGCGGCAAAAATGTGATGTGAGCCGTCAGCAAGTTGGTGACAATCACTGTGATAGATGCCGCCGTAAGCAGTGTCTTGTTAGAGAATCTGAATTTCATCCTAAACAGCATCGGAAACCACAGGGCCATGCCGGCAAGATTGCAGTACATGCACATCAGGATGTCCTCGCGCATATATCCGTCGGCACCGATAATTTCGTTCAGCGGACCCAAATACCGCGCCCCCGACAGTTGGAAGCACATCGCGATAAAAAGGTATATCCACGGCCGCATCTTCTCCGGCACAAAGTCGTTGAACATCGGCATCGCAAATTTCATTGGTGGCATAATTATATTATTTTTATTAACCACGGAAAACACGGAAGACACAGAAAAAAAATCCGTGTATTCTGTGTTTTCCGTGGTTAAAACATTAATACTTTACTTCACATTCCACATTAAAACCCGCTTTCAGGCGTTCCACGTCGCCGCCGGTGATTTTGATTCTCACTGGCAGACGCTGCTCCACCTTGACAAAATTGCCGGTTGCATTGTCGGGCGGCACAATCGAAAACGCCGAGCCTGTGGCCGCCGACATCGACTCCACAACTCCCGTATAGACCTCGCCCGGCACTGCGTCGGCGGTGATTTCCACTTCGCAACCCTCATGGATGTTTTTGAGTTGGGATTCGCGGTAGTTGGCGTCGATCCACTTGTCTGAATCGTCCACAATCCTCACGATGCTCTGTCCGGGCTGCACGAGTTGCCCCACGTTCACTTCTTTTTTACCCGTGACACCATCCACAGCGGCAATGATTACGCAGTACGAAAGGTTGAGCCGCGCAATTTCCACATTTGCCTCGGCAAGGCGTATTGCAGCCTCGTTTTGCGACAGGCGCACCGTCTGCTCGTCCTTGACAAGAGTGGTGGTTTGACGCGCCCTTGTCACCTGCTCGTAACGCGCTTTGGCAGAGAGATATGCGGTGTGTACATTGTCGTATTGTTGCTGGGTTACAGCACCTTGTTTCAGCAGAGTTTCAAAACGTTGGTTGTCGCGCTCGGCGTTTGCGAGCAGGGCTTTGGCTTCCTCCACGCCGGCATCGTTGACGGAGATGTTGTTCTGGGAGGTTACGACGCTCACATTCGCCGCCTTGTGACCCGCCTGGGCGTTTGCAAAGTCGGCCTCCGCCTGTGCAAGATGAAGTCGGAACTCGCTGTCGTCGATGATGGCGAGGGTGTCGCCTTTCTTTACGTGCTGGAAGTCGTCGAAACGAATCTCGGATATGAATCCCTGAACCCTTGTGTTGATAGGTGTAACATGTTGGCGCACAGTTGCATTGTCGGTGTATTCGACGTTTCCGAGGTGGACAAATTTTGCTATCACCACAGCAAGTCCGCATGCCAAGACCGACAAAATCACAATGTTGTAGATTGTCTTTTTAAGTTTTTGTGTCATTTTTTATGTAACTTTTTAATTATTAACAACTAATCCGCCATGGGCGCAAAAAAAAACGGCAGCCAAGTGCATTACTGACACTTGGGCTGCCGTCTTTGTATCTCGTGCTGACGGTTAACGGTTTTGCTGCATTCTGCCGCGAATGCTTTTATTTTTTACGCCCCGGCAATTATGTTTTTGATTTCGGAGTGCAAAGGTAGAAGTTAATTCGATAACTTGTAACCCCACGGGGGGATGATTTAACGGAAAGTTAAGATTACTATACACTTTCAGTCACCTCCATCTCCACCTTGTGCTTGGCATCTGCCTTGTTGTAGTTGATGCCGACGAGGACTATCCGCTTTGAAAAACCTTTGAGGCTTGCGGGATAGTTTTTGCGGCGGATTTGGTCGATTGCGGTGACGGCGGACATCGGGCGAGTGCCAGAAAAAAAATGTTACAATTCCGAACTGATGTATTTTAATTTGAAATTGTTGAACAAGAGGCTGATTTTCGAGTTTACCAAACCAAGCTCGGCGTCGAGTTTGGTGTTTGCGGCGTCGAGCATGTCGGTAACTGTGGCGAGACCGTTGTTGTAGCGGCTGAGGATTACATTGTAGTTGCGGTTGGCAAGTCCGACACTCTTTTGCTGTGTTGCGATTTCCGATTGGGAAGTCAGACAATCGGTGTAGGCCGCAAAAATCGCGTCCGACACCTGCTCTTGAGCCAAAGAGTGTTGGGTTTCAGAGTTTTCGCGCTCAATTTCGGCACGGCGAACCTCGCGTTTGTTCTTGTATGACGAAGACAACTGGTATTGGATGCCAACGCCGACAAACATGTAGTTGAAATTACTGTTGATGACTGGCACCTCGTTCGTAATCGGGCCGTCAAGATGCTCCTCGGCGACTATTGCAACCTTGGGCAGCATCGACGAGCGTTCGATTTTGAGTTCGCTTTCTTTCAGTTGAGTTGCGGCGGCGGCAGTCTTGATGCCGGTATTGCCATGGAGCGCATTGTCCTGATACTCCTGCAAAGTGCTGATAACCGGCTCTATGGCAATCATCGTGGTGTCGGGCTTGAAGTCATTTTCGCCCTCGCGACCAGTTGCAGTGGCGATTTGGCGATAGACAATCTGCATCGCGTCGGCAACCTTGCGCTTAGAAAGCAGGATGCTCTCCTTTTGAAGTTCGTAGCGGAGTATGTCGTTGCTGAGTGCCGTGCCTTCTTTTTCCATGACTTTCATGTTGTCAATCAGGACGTTGCAAAGGCGGAGATTGTCGTCGAGGACTGCGTCTTGATTGTACAGGCGGCAGAGGTCGAGATAAAATCCGGCAATCATCATTTTGATGTCCTGAATTTCGGTTTCGAGTGAGAGCGCCGCCATGTCGCGCAAAATCTCCGACAGTTTTATGCTGTTCTTTACAACTCCTCCACCATAAACAAGTTGGCTCGCCTTGATTGCAAAATTGTTCATAAAGTGTGGATTCTCAACGTTTTGCGCGTTCCTGAAATGTCTGTCCATGATAACTCCGTCGCTCAAAAGCCCTGCGCTGAGGCTGACATCGACATCGGGCAGATTGTTGCTTTTGGCAACCACGATGCCTTGTTCGGCAGTTTTCAGGTTGCCTTGTTTGGTCTTGATTCTCAGACTGTTGGCTTGTGCCTCGTCCCAAAGGTGCTGGAGAGTCACCACGGGCTGTTGAGCCATGGTGGGTTCGATGCCCAATGTGCATTTGACGACTATCAATGCTGCGATTGAAGCGTAATTCAAAATGTGTAGTTTCAAATTTTTCATTTCCTGTTTGCTGATTTTGGGCGCAAAGGTAGAAGTTATTTTGAAAACTTGTAACCCCATAAAAAGACGATTTAACGGAAAGTTAAAGAATGAAAGCCATGCGAAAAAATTTGTGGGATACGTTTTTATTTCTTAACTTTGTGCCAAACAATTAAAGCACTGAATATGAAAAAAATACCACTAATCTTCATCGCGTTGCTTTTGGCTTTGCCAGCCATTGCGCAGGACGTGAAAATCGAGTTCATCACACCTGAAATTGTCCACATTGTCAAGGGTCAACCTACTAAGACATTGGTAGTTACACTTGAGAAAGAAAATGTGCCGGTCGTTACTAAGGCAAATACGGTTTCCAGTTCAAAAATCACTGTCAAGCAGGATTCTAAGACTGGCATCCTGACATTCATGACCGCAAAGGGAAAAGTTTTGCTGCGTGAGAAGTCGCACGACGTCGCCAAAAACAGCCAGACTTTCTCTCTTGACAAAGATGAGGCTGTCTATGGGCTTGGCACTATCCAAAACGGCAAACTGAACCGCCGTGGCGAGCATAAGCGCATGGAGCAGTCCAACCTTGAAGATTTCCAAAACGTGCTTCAAAGCATCAAAGGCTACGCGATATATTGGGAAAACTATTCGCCGACGGTGTTTGACGATAGCGAGAGTGGCATGAGCCTGACCTCCGAGGCAGGTTCGGGCATCGACTATTATTTCATGTATGGCGGCTCTGCTGATGCCAATATCGGTCTCATGCGCCGTCTGACGGGTTCAGTGCCGATGTTTCCGCTGTGGACGTATGGATTTTGGCAGTCCAAGGAGCGTTATAAAACCGCCGCTGAGACCGAGGGCATCGTGGACAAATACCGTGAACTCCAAGTGCCGCTCGATGGCATAATCCAGGATTGGCAGTATTGGGGTTCTAACTATCTGTGGAACGCCATGGACTTCCTCTCCGAGGATTTCGCCACGGGAAAGCAGATGATTGCCAATGTCCACAAAAAACACGCGCATTTTATGATTAGCATTTGGGCAAGTTTTGGCCCACAGACTAAGGCGTTCAGGGAGTTGAGCGAAAAGGGGTTGCTCTTGCCGATAGAGACATGGCCACAGAGCGGACTTTCCCATATTTGGCCGCCGAGGATGGACTATCCGTCGGGCGTGAAGGTCTATGACGCATTCAGCCCCGTGGCGCGCCAAATCTATTGGAACAACCTCAAGACGCTCTACGACTACGATGTCGACGCTTGGTGGATGGATTCTACCGACCCCGATTTTTTCAATCCCAAGGATTCCGACTACGACCACAAAGTTTATGGCGGCACGTGGCGGTCACAACGTAACGCCTTCCCGCTTGAGACGGTGCGTGGCATATACACGGCACAGCGCAAGGAGTCAGAGAAAAAGCGCGTTTTCATCATGACGCGCAGCAGTTTCGCCGGTCAGCAGCATTATGGCTCGAACATGTGGAGCGGCGACGTGGCTTCGTCGTGGGAGATGCTCAGGAACCAAGTGCCTGCCGGATTGAGTTTTACGCTCACTGGCAATCCTAATTTCAACACTGACATCGGCGGATTTTTCTGTGGCAGTTATAACACCAAGGGCAGTGGTTCAGCACCGCAAAACCCACAGTTTCAGGAACTTTATGTGCGTTGGATGCAATACGGGCTGTTTTGTCCAGTGTTCCGCAGCCATGGAGCGGACGCGCCGAGGGAGATTTGGCAGTTTGGCAAGAAAGGCGATCCGGCATATGACGCAATCGAAAAGGCTATCCGTCTGCGTTACAGGCTGATACCGTATTTGTACGCGACGGCTTGGCAGGCTACTAATGGCGATGGCAGTTACCTCCGTCCGCTGTTCAGCGATTTTGTCACTGACAAGTCCGTATGGAACACTACAGACGAATTTATGTTTGGCAATCAGATACTTGCAGCACCAATTCTTTCCGCCCAGTACACACAGGAAAAGGTAATCCGCGAGGATGCCATGACGGGATGGGACAAGAAGGCGGCGGACGACAGGACTGACAACTCCGCCGCTGATTTTAACGCCAAGAAATCCGTCACAAAATACCTTCCGAAAGGTGCTTCGTGGTACGATTTTAATACCGGCAAGCGTTACGCTGGAGGACAGACTGTGACGCTAACGACAACGCTCGACTATATCCCGATGTTTGTGCGCGCTGGCGGCATAATCCCACTTGCGCCCGAGATGCAGTATGTCGGTGAAAAGTCATGGCTGGAACTCGAAATCCGAGTTTATCCCGGTGCCGATGGCAGTTTCACGCTCTATGAAGACGAGGGCGACAATTATAACTACGAAAAGGGTCTATATTCAACTATCACTTTCACTTGGCATGATAAGTCGCGCACCCTTGTCGTCGGCGACCGCAAGGGCAGTTTCCCCGGCATGATTGGCACGCGCAAGTTCATCGTCGTAACGCCCGACGGTGGCAGTAAGACTGTGGATTATGCTGGAAACAAGGTCGAAGTGAGGTTGTAGGTGTTTGGAAATATTCATACAAAAATGTAAGTAATCATGAACATCGAACTTCCCGAAGGAATCACCAAAAAGATTGCAAATCAGGCGCGTATGGCGGTTGCGTCGGTGCTGGACGAGAATGTATCCGTGACTTCCGCAAAAAACAGAAAATCAAAGAGATAAGTGCCGCCGCCGTCAAGTCGTTGGCCACCCAAAAACTGTCGGAATGTGGGCTTCCGTACCGTCTCGAACAGGGCAAACTGCGCGCCAAGGTCTATCTCAAGATTTCTGACAAGGACATGGCGATGTTTTATCTTTCGCACAAGAATTTTGACACCGCCATCGACCGAATAATCTCCGCCGCCAAGCAAATCAGCGCGCTCATAAAGGAAGTATTACATAGAATACTTGTGTGAAGTTGTGGGCATGTTCGTCAGGGACATGTTCCATTATGATAGCGACAGATATGATAAAAAGAAAAATTCTCAAAAAATAAATCTTGACGAGGCCTACGAGTTTGTCAAAGAAAAATTTGACGGGAAGGCGGCGGTCGAGAAAATAGAAGACAGAGTTTCTTATTATAGTAGGCTCAATATAACAATCAAGTTGGACGACGATGTGACAATCATTTTGAATTTGGTAGACAGCATCAACATATTACGAGTCTATGTCAACAAAATAATCAGCTACCCCAGCAATTCGTGCTGCGACATCAAGATGGACGAACTGCCCGATTTTTGCGAGTGCGTACTCTTTGTCCGAGAAAATCTGTCCCGTTGGAAAGAAAAAGCGGAAAAAGTGACCCAAACCGTCCTGAAAGACAGGATGAAAGGGCAAATGGCTGAAACTGCGGTTGACAGCCTGATCACTACAAAACTCAATTCGTTGGGCATGAAATACTATTACGACTACACGGCAAAGAGTAGCACCATAGTCATCAAACTGTCTGACAACGAGACAGGTACGTTCTACCTCAAACACGACAATTTGGTCGAGAACCTTGACGAAAAATGTCAGAAAAACTCAGCCAATCGCAAATATCACCCGTCCCATCTCCCTTTTCTTGTTTGAGCATCGAAACTTGCCAAGTCGTCGCTGCCGTCTGGATTTGCCAAATGCAAAACCCTATTTTCATCATAGTACGGCACCGACAGCCCTTTCGACCAATAGTCCAAATAGAGTTTTCGTTGAGCGACAACGATTTGGACGAGGTTTTCCGCGCCGAGGTAATCCGCATAATGCTCAAATCGACTATCGCAAAGTCCTGTCGGGTTTCAGGGCGAGCGTGATAAGTAGCCGCCGCAACCTGACACGTATGCGTCCTAACAGACGCACTGATTTTCAGAATCTTGGCAGCGTCTACAAGATGCGGACAAACCTTTTGGTGGCGGTTGACGTGAGCGGCTCGATTTCCACGAAAATGCTTCAAAAATTCTATTCGGTAATCAACCGTTTTTTCAAGTACGGCATCGAAAGCATTGACACAGTGCAGTTTGACACCGTTCTCCGCGAGATTGTCCCGCTGAAAAAAGCCTCGGTCGAAATCAAGGTTGTCGGACGCGGCGGCACGGATTTTCAGCCGGTTTTTGACCTGATGCGCACCAACAAGGCTCATTATGACGGCGTTATAATTTTCACTGACGGCTGCGCCCCCGACCCCGAAATCACCGGCCGCCGTCCCAAAGTCCTCTGGATTTTCCCCGACAAAAATTGCGAAAAGGCAAGCGCGGAAAGTTTGAGGAAGTTTGGAAGGTGTTGTGTGATAGAGTGTTAGTGTGGAGGCGAAATTTTACTTCATTGTAATTTACTTCATGGTAGTTATCGAGCCTCGTACCGTTTACCTGGAAGTGGGCGTACAAGGTCTTTGAACTCCATGTTCAGGAGGAGCGACGAGAGCTGGAACATTTGGATTTTGGAGAGCATGGCGATGGTGTCGATGTTCGTCGGGCCATTGGAGTGGAGGATGTCGATTATCGTCACCTCTTCAGGCGTTAGAGGCTCAAGGTCGAGCGACGTTTGGACTGGCGTGGTTCGGTTAGTGGAAGTCCAGCCCATCATCTTTTCAAATTCGGCAGTGTTGGCGAATAGTGTGGCGTTGCCTTTGGATATGAGCATGTTACATCCGGCATAGAGTTTGTCGTTAACTCGCCCCGGGAATGCAAAAACGTCACGCTTATATTTCTTTGCGAGGTCGGCGGTTATGAGCGCGCCGCCCCTGATTTTACTTTGTGCGACGATTACCGCGTCACACAGTCCGGCGACAATCCGGTTTCGCCGTGCAAAATTGTTCTTGTTGACTGCCTGGCCGTAGAAAAATTCTGTGAAAAGTACGCCGCCTGAATGCACGATGTCGGCGGCAAGTTGGCGGTTTTCAGCAGGGTAGACCATGTTAAGTCCGTGGCCAAGGACGGCGGCTGTGGGCAGTCCGTAATGGAGCGCGGCTTGGTGGGCAAATGAATCCGCGCCAGCCGCAAGTCCACTGATTATCACAACGTTGATATTGTCATTCTTAAGCGTCTCGACGAGTTCGAAGATGTTGTTTTTGCCGTCATTGTCGCATGAGCGCGTGCCGACGATGCCGACGGTGTGGAATATTTCGAGGTTTGCGTTGCCGAGGGAGAACAGCAGTTTTGGCGCGCCCTCGCAGTTGACGAGCCGACGCGGATATTTGGTGTCAACCATCGAGAGGACGTTGATGTTGTGCTTTTGGCAAATTTCGGCTTGCGCTTTCGCCTTGTCGAGCAGGTCGGATTGCCTGATGGATTCGGCGGCCTTTTTGGGTATGATGCCTTCCTCAGCCCAAAAGTCGGCGTTTTCAAAAAGGCTGCGCTCTCCTTTGCAGGCGTTGACGGTCTTTATGAAACTCGCCGCCCCGATTCCCGGCACCATTGTCGCCGCTATCTTGTAGACAATATCTTCGCTGTTCATTTCCATTTGCGCGGGTTATTTTGGTGCTTTGAAATAAAGCACGATGCCTATTATGGTGTACAGAATGTTAGGAATCCACACTGCCAAGATGGGCGGCAGGGTGCTTCCGATGGCGAACTGCGTGAATATCTGCATGAAGAGTATGTAACTGAAACTCAGCGCGAGGCCTACGCCAAGATTGACGCCGATGCCGCCACGGACTTTCTTGCTCGAGAGCGACACGCCTATGAGTGTCAGTATGAAACATGCGAAGGGAAACGCGATGCGCTTGTAGCTTTCGACTTTGAATGCTGCAATATTCTCATTGCCACGTCGTTCCTGCTCGTCTATGTATTCGTGGAGCTCTTCGGAGTTCAGGGTTTCGATTTGGTTAATGCGCGAGTTGAAGTCCTTGGGGATAATCGCCAGCGTAGTGTCCATGCCCTTGCCGGTAACTATCGAGTCGCCATTCGGGGTGATGTAGCGTATGTAGTAGTTTGTTATGTGCCACTTTTGGAGCGTCGAGTCCCAGCGGATGTTGTCGCTCATGAGCTTTTCCTTGAGCTGTTTGCCGTCGAAGACCTCCCAACTGAATTTGTTTCCGATGTTGGACGACGCGATGTAGTTTTGCATGTAGAGTCTTGTGGAGTCGTTCACTTGCCGGTGGATGTTGCGGGAGGTGTTCACATACGCCTTTTTAATGTACGTGTTCTCAAAGTCGAGCCTTGTCGCCGTGGCCGGTGGCAGTATGTATGCGCTCAGGACAAACGAGAGTATCGCCAGTACCGCCGCCGATTCAAAATATGGCACCAATATCCGCCGGAAACTTATGCCCGCGCTGAGCATCGCGATTATCTCGCTGTTCCCGGCGAGTTTTGAGGTGAAGAAGATGACCGATATGAATATGAACAGGAACATGAACATGTTTGCATAGTACGGCGCGAAGTTGACGTAATAGTCGAGGATGATGGCCTTCAATGGTGCTTTCTTCTCGATGAAGTCGTCGAACTTCTCTTGTATGTCAAACACTATGACGATGGAAATCAGCAGCACAAGCGAGTAGAAGAATGTGCCGAGGAATTTCCTTATGATGTATCTGTCTAATATCTTGAACATAACAATTAACAGTTGACAATTGACAATTAACAGTTGACAATTAACAATTCACAATGGTTCCGCCGAATGGCAATTATGCATTATGAATTATGAATTATGCATTGGCTCAAATTCTTCTCATCATTCTTTCTGCCGCGCCGTCTTTCCAGTCGGCGAATGTGCCGTCGATGATTCGTGAGCGGATTTCGCGGACGAGCGCGAGGTAGAAGGCGAGGTTATGGACGCTTGCTATCTGTGCGGCGAGCCTTTCGCCGGAGACTACGAGGTGGCGCACGTATGCCTTTGAGTAGCAGTGGTCTACGTATGTCGTTCCATTAGGGTCGAGCGGCGAGAAGTCCTCCTTCCATTTCTCGTTCTTGAGGTTGATAGTTCCCTCGGAGGTGAATATCATGCCGTTCCTGCCGTTGCGCGTGGGCATTACGCAGTCGAACATGTCTATGCCGCGTGCCACGCCTTCAATGATGTTGGCTGGTGTGCCGACGCCCATGAGGTATCGCGGCTTGTCTTTCGGGAGTATGGAGTTGACTACTTCAATCATCTCGTACATCATCTCCACTGGCTCGCCCACGGATAGTCCGCCGATTGCGTTGCCTTCCATGCCCTGTGAGGCTACGAACTCCGCCGACTTTATCCTCAAGTCCTTGTAGACGCTGCCCTGGACGATGGGGAAGTACGCCTGGTCGTGTCCGTAGAGCGGACTGGTGGACTTGTAGTGGGACACTCCGCGCGCGAGCCACTTGTGGGTTATGTCGAGCGACTTGGTGGCGTACTCGTATGTGCAAGGGTAGGGCGTACACTCGTCGAGAGCCATCATGATGTCGCTGCCTATTATGCGCTCGGTGTCCACGACGCTTTCGGGCGTGAAAAGGTGCTTGGAGCCGTCGATGTGGGAGCGGAAAGTCACGCCTTCGTCGGTGATTTTGCGGTTTGCGGCTAAGGAGAACACCTGGAATCCGCCACTGTCTGTCAGTATAGCGCGGTCCCAGCCGATGAATTTATGGAGGCCGCCCGCCTTTTTCAATATGTCCATGCCCGGACGCAGATACAGGTGGTATGTGTTTCCGAGAATGATCTTAGCGTCGACGTCGTCGCTGAGTTCGCGCTGATGCACGCCCTTGACCGAGCCCACGGTACCTACGGGCATGAATATAGGTGTCTGGATTTCGCCGTGGCCGGTAGACAAACGCCCCGCGCGGGCATTTGTGCGTTGGTCTGTATGTTCGATAGTAAATTTCATGTTGCAAAGTTAATCCAAAAAATTAATTTCTTAAAGAAATTGTTTTTTTATAATGAAAAAAGATTGTACCTTTGCGTACAGTAGTTTTGTAATTAATAATATGATTGACGCTTTAATAGAGTTATTGACAGACATAAGCAGTTGGAAGTTCTGGCTTGTATGCTCATTGGCATTGGCGTGGGCGATTGATTTGGCGTATTACCTTATAGTGTACATAAGAATCGGGCGGCGCAAGAAGCCTGTGCCGTATAATCAGGCTGTGCCGGTCTCTGTGGTCATCTGCGCCAAGAACGAGGCGGAGAACCTCAAGAACCGCCTTGGCTATATCCTTGACCAGGATTACCCGGATTTTGAGGTCGTGGTTGTCAATGACCAGAGCACGGACGACACCGAACTTGTCCTCGACGAGTACAAGCAGAAGTACCCTAACTTGTATGTCACGGAGATTTCACACAACGAGCAGTTCCGACAGGGCAAGAAGCTCGCGCTGACGATAGGCATTAAGGCCGCCAAGAACGAGTGGCTGCTGCTTACGGACGCGGACTGTATGCCGGCCTCCAAATATTGGATCCGCACCATGAGCCAGCATTTCACGGACGCCAATGACTTTGTGCTTGGATATGGCGGCTATGAGGAGCGCAAGGGTCTGCTCAACAAACTTATACGATATGACGCGGGGTTCATCGCCTTGCAGTATTACACTTTCGCAGAGGCGGGGATGCCGTACATGGGTGTCGGTCGAAACTTGGCATACCGCAAGTCCTTGTTTGTCAAGAGCAAAGGTTTCGTTTCCCATTCGCGGCTCATGTCCGGCGACGACGACCTTTTTGTCAACGAGAACGCCCAAAAGCGCAGGGTCGCCGTGTCGTACAATCCTGATTCTTTCACCTCGTGCGAGTCGAAGGAGACTTTCCACCAGTGGAACACCCAAAAGCAGCGTCATTTTTCGGCATCGGAGCGTTATAAGGGCTCACACAAGTTCCTGCTTGCGCTCGAGCCGATGGCAAGAAGCTATTTTTACCTTGCGGCGGTCGTGCTGTCGTTTTTCCCACCGTTGTATATCGTCACCGGCGCGCTGTTTCTGACGCGGTACGCGGTGTTCATCTTCACAATCTCGAAGACCGCCAACAGGTTTAAGATAAAAGGCGTCAAGGCATTGTCGCTGTTGTTTGACATAATCCTGCCTTATATCAATCTTGTCCAGATGATATTGGGCAGCCTAAGGAGAGAACGACTAAAATGGAAGTAGAAAACACAGAGCAGCAGGAACTGTCAGGGTTTTCCGACAAGGCCAGGGAGGACATCCAGCTTGTCGAGCGGGCGTTGGACGGAGATCAGAAGGCGTATGCCCGGCTGCTGTCCAAGTACCGCGATTCGATGTACCACATGATAAGCCGTATGGTCAGGAATGTCCACGATGCCGAGGACTTGACGATGGAGTCTTTTGGAAAGGCATTCCGCAATATCCGCTATTATAGGCCGGAACGCGCTTTCAGCACGTGGCTTTTTAAGATTGCGACTAATAATGTCATCGACTTCATCCGCTGTAAGAAGCAGCGCATGGTCTCTATCGACACCGCCCCTGAGGTTGACGACGGCGCTGCGCCTACTGTCACAGTCCCCGAGCTCATTGAAAATTCCGACGACCCGGAGGAATCCATGATTCGTGAGCAGAAGGCTAATTATATGTGGCAGATTGTCCAGCAGCTCCATGAGGACTACCGCGACATAACCATCATGCGGTATTTTAAGGAAAAGTCATACGCGGAGATTTCCCGTGAACTCGGCATCCCTATCGGCACAGTCAAGGCCAGGCTTTACCGCTCGCGCGAACTCTTAGTCGCCACTTTCAAGGGTCACAACGTGGAGAAGGACAGGCTGTGACAAGTAATTGAAGTGATTGAAATGATTGAAGTAATTGAATAGGCATCCGCCGGATGGCAATTATGAATTATGAATTATGAATTATGAATTAAAAAAATATTTCCCCGGGTTGAGCGATGAGCAGGCCGGCAGGTTCGAGATGCTGATGAGGCTTTATCCTGAGTGGAACGAGAAAATCAATGTCATCTCTCGGGCTGATATTGGCGAGCTTTTCGTCCGGCATATATTACATTCGTTGGCTATCGCGAAGTTTGGGCTTTTGGACGAGAGCCATAGGATACTTGATGTCGGCACTGGCGGCGGGCTGCCGGGGATTCCGTTGGCAATCATGTACCCAGGGAAGGATTTTACGCTTATAGATTCGATTGGCAAGAAGATTATGGTCGTCAATGACATCGCGGCTCAGCTTGGGCTTAAGAATGTCCGTGGCATTCATATAAAGTCAAATATGCTCAAGGAACGTTTCGACACAATCGTCAGCCGTGCCGTGACCGCGTTCCCTAATTTCATAAAGCAAACCCGGGACAATCTTATTAAGGACAATAAGAAGTCCCGTGTCGTGTACCTCAAGGGCGGCGATTTTGACGAGGAAATCGCGTCTTTCGCCGCCAAATGCAAGATTTTCAATATTTCAGATGTCTTTCCCGGCGAGTTCTTCGAGACGAAAAAGGTCATTGAATATTCGCCTTTCGTCATTTAATGAAGAATGTGGAGTCGGCTTCGGGGAGTTGGTCGTAGTCGAACTGGTTGTCCCATATATCGATGGAGTCGCGCATGGAGTTGAACATGGAGTCCATTCTGCTGAACTCCTCGCCCCACTGGGCGTTTATTGAGTCCAGTGCCAGGTAGAATGTTGTCGTTATTATGAGTGCCACGATTGTGGCGACGCCCGATGCAATCGTGCCAATTATGGGCAGTGTCGGCGGTGTCGATGTCCGTGTGGCTTTTACCCATGATATTATGCCGAATGTCGTGCCGGTCAGTGCGAGTACAAGCATCAGCCACGGTACGCACATTGTCGCGAATGATATGATGCCGAGTGTTATGGAAGCGACAGCGAATCCGTTGCCGTTTCGTGGTGTCTGTTGTGGCGTATCGTGGGTGATGTTGTCCATTATCGGGGGGGGTTATTTGTTTTCCAATGCCTCGATGCGCTGGATGAGCTGTTCGAGGGTGGTTTTTAGTTGTGCGTTTTCGTTTTTGAGGGTTTCGATTTCGTCTTGCTGGGTCTTTATAGCCTCGGTCAATACTGGGATTACGCCGCTGTAGTTCAGCGTCTTATATCCGTTACTGTCCGTGCCGACGAGGTCAGGGAATACTTCTTCAACTTCCTGCGCAATGAATCCATATTGTTTTTTGCCGTCTTCCGCCTTCTTCCAGTTGAAAGTTACGCCACGAAGTTTCAGGACGCTCTCGAGCGAGTTTTCAAGTGTGGCGATGTTGGTCTTGAGGCGGAGGTCGGAGGTTTGCACGAGGTTGCCGTCGAGTTTTGCAGTGCCGTCTGCATTGACGGTGAAGATGTTTTTGCCTGGGGCTGCTGTGCCGTCAGCTACTATGAAAATGTCGGTTGCGCTATATGCGTTGTATTTGCCGCATATTAGTTGATTTGCTCTGCCAGCTCTAAGATTGCTGCCGAATAGTGCACAATAATTGAGAGATCCTAATTCAAGATAATCTCCAACTGCGATTTTCCCATTGCCGCCGTAAGATAATGATTTAAATCCCATTACGATATTATTAATCGGATCCTGAGTTCCTATGTTAGACTTGCCTGCAAAACTGCCATTTCCTACAATGCAAGCAGTTCCTTTTGATATGTCGAGGTCGTCACTATAAGTGCCGCCTAATGCAATTATTCCAGTACCGGCGCATCGGTATTCTTTGTTTCCTGATGTAATGCCTGCCCCGTTAATCATGGTGCTGCTTCCATCGTAGACATGAAACATTGCTTTGGGTTTTTCTGTGGTAAACGTTCCAATTCCCACTATTTTGTATTTGCTATAGAGGTACGTGTCGTTGTCATCGTTTTTGGCTGTTTGCCATAAGTCGTTTGCCGCAGGGTCGGCGTTCTCCCACTTCTTTGTTGTGCCGTTGTATTTGAGGATTTGACCGTCGTCGAGGTCGGTCTTTATCAGGACATCGCCTTTCAGGTCGGCAAGATTTGATGCGCCGGATTCGGATGGGGGCTTGGCTTCCCATGTTTTGTCGGTTGCGTTATAGGTCAGGACGTCGCCAGTTTTTGCGCCGGTGTCGTCTACGCCTTCTATTGTGGTGAAGGTCAGTGGCTTGTTCTGCCATTTTTGTTCGGTGTAGTTGTATGCGAGGACGTCGCTTTTGTTCGGTGTCTTTATGGTGACGTCGCTGAGGTTGCCTAATTCGAGTTCAAATGGTGCATTTTCCCAAGTGCCGTTGTTGTACTTGAGGATTTCGCCGTCGGCGGGGTTTGTTATGGTCACGTCGGCGAGCTGTCCGATTGTGTTTCCTATTTTGTCGTTTTCGTCGGCTTGGATTCCATTTGCAAAGTCGGCGGTCTTTGCGGACTGCGCGGCGAGTGCGTATGGGACTGCCGAAAAGCGCGTCGTGCCGAGGTCAGTCATGCCGTTGAGGTATGACGCCTGTCCAAAGTCGACGCGGACTTGCATGTAATATTGGCCGTTTGTGGTGTTCAGCCAGTCGATTTTTGAAAAGTCGTTGGCCGAGCCGCCGAGTATCGCCTCCGGGTCGCCGATTTCTATGCTGAAACTTCCAAACTCGTTTGTGGTCGGTTTGTGGAGCTCCTGCCATACTAAGTCGCACGAGCTTGGGTTTGTTTCACATTTAGAGCCTTGGCGGATGGAGACTTCGACAGTGATTTCTTGTTTTTGGACTGGCGCGCCGTCTTCCGTCGTGATGACCGCCTGGTAGTTGAATGTGTTTGGCGTTTGGGCGGTGGCGGTGTTCATAGTCGCCGCAAGAGCCAGTACAGCCGCTGTATTTAAGATTTTCGCTTTCATGGTATGTCAGATTTTTATGGCGTGGACGGCGCATGTGCCGTTGCCGTTGGTTATTTTTATCACGTATGCGCCCGGGACGAGGAATGTGGCGTTAATCGTTATCTCGCCGCTGTCGCCTGTGGCGCGTTGTTCGTATGTCGTACTTCCTTTGCTGTCTATTATTTGAATGCGGGTGTCTTGTCCGAGTGCTGCCGGGTCGTCGGATTTGATTTTCAGGTAGTCGGTGAACGGGTTTGGGTATGCCGTCACGCTGATTTTACTTCTTTTGTTCGTGTCTTGTCTTGTCTTGTTTTGGTTAAGGGCGGCGGCTTGTTCGTTTGAGATTACGATGTTTGTTATCCGTCCGATTGAGTATGAGTATGACAGGCCGCCGACGGACGCGGTGTTTGCCGCCGGTGTCGTCGTCCCTATCGCAATTGACTGAGCCGCCGCCATGTCAGCCGTCGCGGTCGTTGCTATTATCGCTGCGGCTATGTATGTTATGTGTCGCTTGGCCATTTTGGGTGCGGTTTTGTGGGGTTAGTGTTTTCTATTTGTCTCTTGGTTTTGCTTCGAGCGATACGGTAATCCTGCTGTCCTCGTAGCGTCCTTCGGGTGTGTCGGATACGTTGCGCAGCCTTTTCACCGATGTGATTATCCTCTTGCTCTGTATGCCTTTTGCAACGAGGTATTTCTTTATTTCCATCGACCTTGTGTTGGCTATCTGCTTTCCGTAGTCCGTCATGTCGTTTGTGTACGAGATGATGAGTATGTCGCGGTCGGCGTTGAAGTTGTGCGCAACGATGTTGGCGAATGCGTCGAGGTCTGATTTTGACGATTCGAGCAGCCTTGTGGTGTTAGTGGCGAACCTCACGTTAATGAGTTCCCTCGATTCGAGCCATTTGACTTTCTGAGGGTCGCGGGGCTGTGCGACTTCGTCGTATTCCGGCGTCGGTTCGGTGTTGATGACGGTCTCCTGGTCGGGTTCGTTTGGGTCGACTACCGGTTTTGGCCCGTCGTCGGACGGCTTGGGCGAGTTGACGTCGGAGGACGGCGTGTTGTTCGTGCAGCAGTCGTCGATAAGTCCTTCGAGACGCTTTATTTCATTGTCGCGGTTCTTGATTTCTTCCTCAAGCTTTTTAGCAAGGTCGCTGTCGGGTTTTGCGTTGTACTTCGAGTCGGACTTCGGGTCTGTCTTTTCGTCCTCGGCAAATATCGTCGGGTTCTTGCGTTTCTTAGCTTTGCTTATCAGGAAGCCTGCGGTCAGCTCGTGGTTTCCGTTGCAGGTTTTTGCAATGTCGGACGTCCCGATTTCGTATTGGTAGCATAGCGCAATCCTGTTAGATGCTGCGAATCCTACGCCGATGCCAATCCAGTTTTCGGAGGAGTATGAGCCTTGGAGCCATGCCCTTTGGTTGTATTTGAGGGCGAGGCCGCCCGCCCATTCGATTCCGCCAATCATTGCGTAGTCGACTTGCGCCATGGGTTCGATTTCCCACTTGTCGGCTTCGATGGCGTATGAGATTGAGCCGTTTATGATACGGTCGGCGTCGACGATTCCGTTTTGGAATTGGAGATCCTTGCATATCAGTCGCGGGGCGTTTACGCTGAAGTACAGTCCTTTGATGTTGAACATTACGGAGAATCCTGCGTCAAAACCAGTGCCGGACAGTCCGGCTTGGTTTTGGAACACCGGGTCGGCCGCCGCTCCGAAAGTCTTTGCGCTCGCCAAGTCGAAAGCCGAGCGGAGCAGGGTGGGGGTTATGGCAAAACTTAAGTTAGCCTCGCCGCCAAGCTGGACGTGGTATGCGTATGAGAGGGCGAGGATTGTGTTGTTGAAGTTGCCGGCTTTTTCGTTGATTACGTCCACGCCGTATCCCATTTGTCCTTTGATGTTGCCGTTGAAGTTGGCGCGGAGGATTTTTGGCGCGCCGTCTATCCCGGTCATCATTGCGCGGTATCCGAGGAAGCCTTCGGCGTTGCCGTTGAAACCGGCGTATGCCGGGGCTTCGGTGAATTTGTTCATATAGTTTTGCCCGGGCGTGTGGTTCTGGGCTGTCGTCGAGATTGCTGACAGGAGTATGAGCGCACCGGCTGTTATGGTTTTCATTTTCATGGTCTTTCGGTTTTTTATCTGATTATGTCCACGAAGCCTGTGCATCCTTTCTTGCCCTGGCTTTTAATAACGTAGTAGTACGTGCCGGCAAAAAGGTCGTTGCCGTCGTCGTCGCGGCCTTGGAATCCGTTTGTGTTGGAGTAGCTGTTGTTGGTGTACACGAGTTTGCCTTTCTTGTCGAATATCTTCACCGAGCATGGGTTGGGGTAGTTGGATACGTCCTCGATGTAGAGTACGTCGTTGACTCCGTCCCTTACGCTTGGTGTTATGACATTGTTGGCAACCTTGATGTAAGTGTCGTCGTTTGCGCCGACGGCCTGGTATGTCGCCTTGATGGATTGGGTTTCGGCACATCCGTTAGAGTTTGTGGCGGTCACGGAGTATGTTCCGCTTTCGAGGTAATAGAGCGACGGTTCGGTGTTCTGGAGCTTTTCGCCGTTAAGCGTCCACTCGAAGGTCGCGCCGCCTGTCGCGGTGGCTACGAGCAGCGAGTTGTCCTGGTCGTCGGTGAGTTGGAGGTCGGGCGATTCGCCGATTGTCACGCTTTCGAGCGTGAGGTCGGTGTCGGTACTGCCGTCGATGATTTTGACGGTTATGGAGTATGTGCCGTCTTTGTCGTATATGTGCTGGAGTTTTGTGCCGTAAGTGTCGTAGCCGTCGCCGAAGTCCACTTTCGCGATTTGAGAGTCTGAACTTGTGGCTATTGCTATTGACACAGGCTGGCCGGTACAAGCTGTCTTAGGCTCAACTGTGACCTGCGCCTGCGCCGCAAGGCATGATGTCGCGATTGCGGTTGTGGCAAGTATGTGTCGGAGTGTTTTCATTTTTTCTTGGCTTTGTGAGTTTTATATTCCAACTTTAGCAATTTAAATGCCACAAGTTGTATCTTATTGGACAATTTTTGTAAACAATTCTTATTATTTGCGCTTGAAGTACAGCGTGTCCTTTTTCTCGAATAGCGAGGCTACGTGTCCGATCATGCCTTCGTGCCTGCCGATTATGAGGCATCCGTTTTCGGCGAGGTTGGAGTGGAAGAACTTGAGGACTTTGTTTTGGAGGTCGTGGTTGAAGTATATCAGCACGTTCCGGCATACGATGATGTCGAGGGGCTTGTTTATGATAGGTTCGCCAGAGACGAGGTCGTGCTTGAAGAACAATGGTTTTTCTATGAGGTTCTTGTCCATCTTCACATAGTCTTTGAGCTTGTTTATTTCCATGTACTTGCGGATGTCGACGTATGGCACGGTGGAGGAGTGTATCTTGTGGTTAAAGACCTTGTCGAAGTTACCGAGGTAGTCCTGGACCTCGTGGTATTTGTATTGGCCTGACATTGCTGTCTTGAGTACGTTCTCGTTAATGTCCGTGGCGTATATCGAAGCCCTGTCGAACAGCCCGAGCTCGGAGAGCATTATCATCATGGAGTACACCTCCTGCCCCGATGAGCATCCTGCGTGCCAGATGTCGAGGCTTTCCTTGTCGGCGAAGCGGTTTGAGAATACGGACCGGATTTTGTGCCATGTGTCGGTGTCCCTGAAGAACTCGGTCGTGTTTACCGTAATGTCACGGACAACCCTTTCCATGAAGTTATAGTCGTTCTGGATGTCCTTTATGAGTTCTTCGACGGTCATGCCGTAGTCGCCGACGATTTTCTCTATCCTGCGGCAGAAGCTGTTGTAGGAATAGTCTGAAAAGTCGTATGACGATACATTCCTTATCGTGTTTTGTACCCTTTGTATGTCTTTTTCGGTCAGTTCCATTGTAAGTCTTAAAATGGCTTTACAAAGGTAGGCTTTATCAAATAAATATCCAAATAAAAAAGATATTAAATGTTTCACTAAAAAGGCACGTTTTTTGATTTTTTGTGGTTATGAAGACTAATAGACAAAAAAATGTTATGGTCTTAAATAGTTGATAATAAGCGCAAAGGAAAATATTTATATAAAAATAAACATATTTTTGCGGTATAATCCAAAAATTATTTCTAAATTTGGATTTTGGAAATAAGGTGTGCCGCTCCTAAGAAGGACGATGCGCCGATTCATAAAAAACACGAAACAAACGTCCACGCAGATGGAAAATGTGAACCAAATATTCGACAAATTGGATTTCAGGAACAGGTTGATACTGCTGTTCGCGGCGGTATCGGTCTACATCCTGTTCTTCTGTATATATTCGTTGTACTCGGTGGGCAAGATCAGGAATGACGTCGAGGCGTTCACCGCAAGGCAAGCGGCGAGCATATACCCGTTGTATGCAATATCCGAAGACATCTATTCGCTTGTCGTACAGAACCATGCCATCATCGAGAGCGAGACTGACGTCGTCACTATCCAGCGCCACCATAACAAGTTCAACCAGTTCTACGAAGTAAGGCTGAAAGACTACGAGGCGACCTTGCAGTCGGCGGAGGAACTAAGGCTCCTGGACAAGTTCAAGAATGAGTTTGTCATTTACCAGAACGTCAACAAGGACATCATACGCCTTATAATAAATGGCCGCGTGGAGTCTGCGCGCGAGCTGCTCGGCGTAAAGGAAATAAGCGCGTTCGACCAGATGCGCAAGACACTTAACCAGATGTACGCCGCACATTATAATAGTCTGATTTCCGGCGACCAGCATATCCGCGACGAAATCTCCCACCATAGGATCGTGTCTACCATATTGTCGCTGCCCATGTTCCTGTCGGTCATATTCATCGGCCTGTTTGTGTTCCGTTACCTCAAGGTCAACTATGCTAGCGCGCAGTCTTTCGTCAGCTCGCTCAAGCAGGGCATCGTCCCTGACCAGTTCCTTACGGAGGATCAGACGGAGATCGGGCGGCTGAACAAGACGATAAACGGTGTCGCCGTAAGTTTCAAGCGGCTGACGGAGTTCTCACACCAGATTGCGCAGGGCAAATATGACTCTGAAGTCGGCGTGGAAGCCCCCGACGGCTCTATGGCTAAAAGCCTTCTCGAACTCCGTAACAGGCTTTCGTCCGCGCAGGAGGAGGAGCGCAAACGCCGCCTTGAGGACGAGCAGCGTAACTGGACGACGCAAGGGCTTGCAAAGTTCGGCGACATCATGCGCCACTTTAACGAGAACATCACGTCGCTCTCCGACGAGGTAATAAAGAACCTCGTGCATTATATTAATGCAAGCCAGGGCGGACTTTTCATTCTTGACGACACAGACCCCAAGCACATATTCCTCGAGATGCTATCGGCGTTTGCATACGACCGAAAGAAGTTCTTGACCAAGAAGATTCCGCTTGGCGACGGACTTGTCGGCGTGTGCGCGTTAGAAAAGAACACCTTGTACATTACAGACGTTCCGCCGGACTATATGCAGGTAGAGTCGGGACTTGGCGACTCAAAGCCAAAATGTCTCCTCATGGTGCCGTTGAAGTCGGAGGACACGATACTCGGTGTGATAGAATTGGCATCGTTCAATCTCCTTAAGCCACACGAGATTCAGTTTGTCGAGCAGCTTGGCGACTCCATAGCCTCACAGCTGTCCTCATTGAGGAACAACGCGCGCACCGCCGAACTTCTCCAGGAGTCACAGAAAAAGTCTGACGAACTCGCAGTCCGCGAGCAGGAACTCCACAAGGCGATGGCGGAGATGACCACGGCGCGCGACGAGTCACAGCGGCGCGAGGCGGAGATGTCTGGTATCCTTTCTGCGGTCGACGAGACACTTTTGAAGGCGGAGCTCGACCCGGAAGGAAAGTTCGAGTCCGCAAACCAAAAATACCTCTCCGCGCTTGGATACCGCAAGGACGAACTCCTCGGCCGCAACATCCGCTCCATCATGTCCGACGAGTACCTTGACAACTTCGACGTCGTATGGCAGAACATCTGCGCCGGCCAGTCGTACCAAAAAATCGTCAACCAAAAGAGCAAGAACGGAGACAATATCTGGCTGCTCTCGCAGTACACCCCGATCTTCGACCAGAAGAGCACGGTAGTCAGGGTGTTGTACATAGCAAACGACATTACCGAGCAGAAGAACATCGAGGAAAAGAACAAGCAGCTCCTCGCCGTCGAGCAGGAACGCGCCGAGATGTTACAGGCCACACAGGAAAGCATGGCGAAGAACAGGATTGAGATGACGTCCGTGCTCACAGCCATCGACGAGACGCTTATGAGGGCTGAATATTCAGTCGAAGGGAACCTGCTCTTTGCCAACGCAAAGCACATCAAGACAATGGGCTACGACTACGAGCAGACAAAGGGCAAAAACATCCTTACCTTCATTCCCGACGAAGAAATTTTGGAATTTAAGGCATTGTGGCAAAATGTTTGCGAAGGTAATATGCACCAGCTGACTGTTAAGCGCAAGTCAAAACTGACTGGCAACGACATCTGGCTCATCAACCAGTACACGCCTGTAAGGGACACTGACGGAAAGGTCTTCAAGGTCCTGTACACCGCCTTCGACATCACTGTACACAAGGACATCGAGGAGCAGGCGATGAAGCAGGTGGAGATGATGAAAGAGCAGAACCGCGACCTGCACGACAAACTCAGGACGGCGCAAAAGAGCGAGACATCGCTCAAGTCGAAACTCGGCGAGATGGAAAAAATAAGCTCGCTCACCGAGAACATTCAGGAGACTACATTGGACCAACGATACAGAAATTGGCTGAAAAGTTGGGACAAGTAAAAAAAAGTTTGCGGAAAATTTATTTTTCAGTGTAAAATTCCGTAATTTAGCAACCGATTTTTAACAAAAAAACATGGCAAGACAGGCTACAGACATATCAATGACGGAAGACAGGATCGTGACAAATCCCCACATGGTGTTGATTTACACCGTCGTAGGCTTTGCTATCGGTATGCTGTTCCCGATTGCGTCCATACTTGCGGAGTTCCAGATTAAACACATCCAGTTCAGCTTCAGCAAGCTTCTTTATATCCATGAGCGCACCCCGATGTTATTCGTCATCGACCTTGCGCCGTTTGTGATTGCCTTGATTTTTAACTACTTCGCCCGCCGTAACCGCCGTCAGAACGAGGAACTGGAGATAATGCTCAACGAGAAGAACGAGATTTTCCGTAAGAACTCCATCATTGCAAAGCGAATTGGTGAAGGCGACCTCTATTTTGACAACAGCGACATCGACCAGGACGACCTTTTGGGACGCTCGCTCCTTATAATGAAAAACAACCTTGTCGCCACCTCACAGCGCGAGGCGGAGCAGACATGGATTGCGAAAGGCAAGGAAATCGTCGGCGACATCCTCCGTCAGCGCAACAATATCGACGAACTTGCATACGAGACTATAATTAACCTCATTGAATACATCGACGCTGTACAGGGTGCGTTCTATCTTTACGACGAGGACAAGAAAGTCCTCGTTAACATCGCCACATACGCATATAACCGAAAGAAATACATCTCGCAAGAGTTCCAAATCGGCATCGGGCTTGTCGGACAGGCAGCCTTCGAGCGTGACATTATATACCGCCGCGAGATTCCTGCGGATTACGTGACCATCTCGTCCGGCATCTTGGGCGACCAAAAGCCACAGACACTGCTCCTCTCGCCGCTCATCAGCGACGAAAAACTTCAGGGCGTCATAGAGTTTGCGTCCCTGTTGCCCGACCTGCCGACCAAGACGCAGAACCTTATAAAAGAAGTCAGCGAGATTATCGCCCAGACAATCTTCAACCTCAAGGTCAACACTCAGACAGAGAAACTCCTCCGCGACGCGCAGGAAATGACAAAGCAGTTGAGGAAGAATGAGGACGAGCTCCGTAAGAACGCCGAGGCGATGCAGAAAGCACAGCTCGACCTCCAGGAGACAAACCGCAAACTCGAAGCTCAGATCCGTGAGGTTGAACGTGGTCAAAAGCGTCAGTACGCCCTCCTTGAGAATGCGTCCGAGGTCATCTCCATTTACGACGAAAACGCGCTTGTCACATACGAAAGCCCGTCCAGCAAGAGCATCTTGGGCTACGACCCGGATTACATCGTTGGCAAGAGCGCAATCGAAAAGTTTGACGATTCCTCGCGCTCTAAGTTCCACGAGGTCTTCAAGCAACTCCTTGCGCACCCTGAGGCTCCGGTGACTTTCGAGTACCAGTTTAAGAAATCTGATTCCGAACAGTTGTGGCTCGAGGCTACTGGACGTAACCTCTTGAGCAACGCCGCTATCCAGGGCATTATCTTCAACACCCGCGACATCACCGTGCGTAAGATTGCCGAGAAGGCGCAGCGCATGTCAGGTGAGATGCAGGCACTCTCCGAGAACTCACTCGACGCAATCCTGCGCCTGAGCCCCGATGGAAAGTTCTTCTACGTAAACCCTGTAGGCCAGCAGATTGTGGGTCTAAGGAAAGACGACATACTACAAAAGCAGATAGACGAAGTAAAGCTCAACGAAGTCATCCGCGACTTCTTCAAAGAGGCACTCTCGCAGGTCGTCCAAAACCAGAGGATGTTCGACACGGAGACCACGTTCCCCGATGTCAGCGGCGAGGGCGAGGACATGATAATCCAGTTCAACGCCATCCCCGAGTTCAACAAGGAAAAAGAGCTTGAGACCGTCCTCTTTGTGGCGCATGACATTACCGAGCGCAAGCGCATCGAGATGGAAATCGAGGAGAAAAACAAGAGCATCACCGAGTCCATCAACTACGCCCAGCGAATCCAGTCGGCGATTATACCGAGCCTCGACGCTATTGCGGTTCGTCTGCCGAAGTTCTTCATGTTCTACCGGCCGAGGGACGTCGTCAGCGGCGACTTCCCGTGGTTCTTCGAGAAGGACGACAATGTTTATATTGCGGCGGTCGATTGTACAGGACACGGTGTGCCGGGCGCATTGCTCTCGTTCATCGGCTACTTCAACCTCAACATCATCGCCGACCACGCCGACGCGCTCCATGCCGGTCAGGTTCTCGACCAGCTCCATTTGGGCGTCCGCCACACATTAAAACAAGATAGCGACGAGCAGGAGGCAAGGGATGGCATGGATATTGCTTTATGTAAAATTAACTTTGAGACTGGAATACTCCACTTCTCCGGCGCGCATAGGCCGCTGTATTACCTCAACGCACAGCGCGAGCTGATACAGTACAAAGGCACTGCACAGGCCATCGGCGGCAAGCCGCCGAGGAAAGGCAAGGACGAGAAGAAGTTCGAGGACTACGAGATAAAGTTCCAGCCCGGCGAAAAATGCTTCTTCTTCTCCGACGGCTTGCCGGACCAGATAGGCGGCGAGGAAGGCAGAAAATACCGCCCGGGACGTATCAAGGAACTCATAGAGACTAACCCCGAACTGTCGATGCCACAGTTCAAGGAACTCTTCGAAAGGGACTTCCTCGAATTTAAGGGCAACAACAAGCAGGTCGACGACATCCTGCTCATAGGCATAGAATTTTAATAAGTATCATAATATACAATACGGAAAATATTATGGCAAACACCAAAGAACATAACGAGTCGCTGGATTTTGTGTACGACTTCTACGTAAAGATGAAGCGTAACAATATCAACTTGGCTTACGAAGGCGAGATAACGCACCAGATAACAAAGGCGTTCACCTCGCTTGCGGAGACCGACATGGCGAGAGAGGAGGACCCGAGCTCCGTTCAGAAAAAGGTGTTCCACGTAATGGTGGAATGCCTACAGAACATCAGCAAGCACTCCGAAGGCAACGCCAACGAGTCGGCCAAGGACGGCAGGGGCATTTTCATGGTCTCGAAAGCCGCGACGGAATATAATGTTACCACCGGTAATATTATTAAGAACGTCAATGTAGAAAAACTGCGGTCAATCCTTGAGAACGTCAACAAGCAAGACAAAGACGGTCTCAACAAACTCTACAAGCAGCAGATGCGCGAGGGTACTATCTCCGACAGGGGCGGTGCCGGCCTCGGCTTCATAGACATTGCCCGTAAGACCGGACAAAAGCTGCTATACAGTTTCCTGACGATAGACAACGTTAACTCGTTCTTCGTCCTTACTTCAACTATTTCAAGAATAAAAGAATAAATATCAAATAATTATGTCAGTTATAAAAATACAGGGTACTGATGATACCCCAACAGTTACATTGGATAAGGAAAACAACATTTTCGAGATCTCGGGCCGTTCACTCCCGGAGGATGTAGTAGTGTTCTACAAACCGATTCTCGAATGGCTTGACGCATACAAGGAAGACCCGCTCGAGAAGACTGTGTTCGACTTCAAACTTGAATACTTCAACACGGCTTCGTCGAAGTTGCTCCTCGATGTGCTTCTCAAGCTCGAGGACATCAGCAGCGACGGCCATGACGTTCTCGTAAGGTGGCATTACCCGGACGACGACGAGGACATGGAAGAGGCCGGCGAGGAATATTCCGAAATCGTCGAAGTGCCCTTCGAGCAGGTGCCGTACTCTGTTTAATCCTTGGAATTGATAATATCGTAGTCGGCTTAGAAAGTCATAACTGTAATTTAACTGTTTTAGAATTTAAAGCGTCATGAGTGAAGAGATTTTAAGAGCGTTAATCCAATTGTTTGCCCTCACTGCCAAGCAAGACGGCGGTATCGAGGACAAGGAGTTGCAGTATGTGGAGAGTTTCCTCATACAGCAACTTGGCGCGGAGGCTTCGCAGGAATGGCTGCTTGATTTTAAGAAACAGGTGGGGCTTATCCTTGACGAGAAAGCCCTGCGCAAGCAGGAGCGCGAGCGGAAGAAGCAGCTTGAACTTGAGAAGGAGCTCGCTAACAATCCCGAAGCCCGCGCCCGTATGGAGAAGGACAAGGAGCTGACTTCGGTGAAGGAGTCTGTTAAAATCCTCGGTATATGCAAGCGCATTAACAAGAGCATTAACCAGCAGCAGAAGATTGTGGTCTATGTACGTCTGTTCGAGTTAGTGAACACAAGCAAGAAGTTCACCGAGCAGCGTATGGCGATCATCAACACCGTGGGCGAGGTCTTCAACATCAATCCTGACAAGACTGCGATTGCAGAGGGTGCGCAGGACGTGCTGAAGGATTCGGAGAATTTCGTCGTGAATAACGAGTCACAGAAGTTCGACTCGCCTAATATCTTGGTAATCAGCGATAATGAATATTCGTTTGAAAATACCAAGACCATTAAGTGCGAGGATTTGGATTCCGACATTTTCATCCTGCGCGTCACGACGCAAGAGTTGTACTTCATGCGTTACACGGGCAAGCATGATGTATTCCTTAATGGACAGGCGATATACGCCGACCGCATCTACTCTTTTGCCCCTGGTGCGACGCTCAAGTTCTCCAAAGGCAAGCCGGTGTATTATAGTGACGTTGTGGCGACCTTCCAGGCCGACAAGACGTTCACTAACTTGTCGTTCAATGTCAACGACCTTGAGTTCAAGTTCCCGAACGGAGCCATCGGACTTCGCAACATCAACTTCTCTGAGTGCCAGGGCAGGCTCGTGGGCATCATGGGCGCGTCCGGCGCAGGAAAGACGACGTTGTTGAATGTCCTTTCCGGCATTACCACGCCGTCGAAGGGCGAAGTGCTCATTAACGGCATTAATCTCCACACGCAAAAGGAGAGGCTTGAGGGCGTCATCGGCCTTATCCCGCAGGACGACCTCCTCATCGAGGAGTTGACAGTGTTCGAGAACCTGTATTTCAGTGCTAAGTTCTGTTTTAAGGATCTCAACGACGAGGAGATTACTGCAAAGGTCAACGCTGTGCTTAAGAGCCTTGGGCTTTATGAACGCCGCGACCTTAAGGTGGGCAACTCGCTTAACAAACTTATTTCCGGCGGTCAGCGCAAGCGTCTTAACATTGCCCTCGAGCTTATCAGGGAACCGTCCATATTGTTTGTGGACGAGCCTACGTCGGGTCTGTCGTCGAGGGACTCTGAAAATGTAATGGACCTTTTGAGGGAGCTGACCCTTAAAGGCAAACTTATTTTCGTGGTAATCCACCAGCCGTCGTCGCAGATATACAAGATGTTCGACAAGATGATCATCCTCGACACCGGCGGCTACATGGTTTATTACGGCCATCCGATTGACTGTATCTCGTACTTCAAGACCGCCGATAACCAGGTCAAGAGCGAGGAGGGCGAATGTCCAGTCTGCGGTAACTCGACGCCGGAGGTCATCTTCGACATCATCGAGGCGCAGAAAGTCGACGAGTATGGTAATTTTAAAGACGAACGTAAAATCGCACCTCAGCAGTGGGAACAGCGTTTCCACGAGAAGGTCGTGCCTGAAAAAATCGACGACGTCACTAACGAGCCGCCGAAAAACTTGCACGTGCCTAACTGGTTGAGGCAGTTCCTCATATACCTCAGAAGGGATGTGAAGTCAAAGGTCAGCAATGCCCAGTATATCTTCCTTAACCTTACCGAGGCACCATTGTTGGGTGGCATATTGTCGTTCCTGATTAGGTATACCAACCCGAACAAGGAGCATTATATATTTTATGAGAACGAGAACATAGTCCCGTATATCTTCATGAGCATAATCGTGGCGTTGTTCTTAGGTCTCACAGTGTCTGCGGAGGAGATTTTCCGCGACCGTAAGATACTTAAGAGGGAGGAGTTCCTTAATCTTTCCCGGTCGAGTTACTTGGTGGCGAAGGTCGTCGTGCTTACGGTGCTGTCGGCTATACAGGCCATTTCATACATACTTGTTGGACATTCGATATTGCAGTTTGAATGGTCGATGTATGGCTCGTTCTGGATAGTCCTGTTCTCGATGTTCGTTTTCGCGAACATGATGGGGCTTAATATATCCTCGGCATTCAACTCCGCTGTGACGATATACATCATGATTCCGCTCCTGATGATTCCGCAGATGGCGTTGGGCGGCTCGATGTTCAGTTTTGACAAACTTAACCAGATAATCGGCAGCGTCGGACGTGTCCCGATAGTGGCCGAACTGATGCCGTCGAGGTGGTCATACGAGGCTCTGATGGTAAAGTCGTTCAAGGACAACAGGTTCGAGACCCAGTTCTACGAAGTTGAGAAAGCGCGCAGCCTTGCAGATTTTAAGCAAGTTTATTACGTCTCCGAACTTCAAAAAGCACTCACCGCTGCAACTGAATGTATAGATTCGATTGCAGAAGAGGATCCCGAGTACGACACTGTACGTATCAGACGTGTTGAGGAGTATAATCTCGCGCTTCTTCGTGAGGAAATAGCCGCAGAGATGGTCCGCTTGCCGGATTACAGTTGTAAGTGTTTGGACCAGCTTACGATAGAGAAGTTCGACGAGGACGTGGCGGATGAGGTTGATAATTACCTCGGCTTGATAGACGGCTACTACAGCCGGATGAACAACCGCGCGGAGCGGGAGATAGAGAGCCGCAAGCAGTACTATGAAAGTGTGCGCCATGGCTACTACCATAACCGCCGTAACATGTTCCACAACGAGAAGCTACAGGACATTGTGACAAATGTTTATGAGAAGAACAAAATAATTCGCTACAAAAACCGTTTAATACAGCAAGTGGACCCGATATTCTTGGACGCTGACAATTCGTCGTTCTTTGGGTTCAGGTCCCACTTCTATGCACCACGCAAATGGTTTTGTGGCAGATACTACGATACATTCGCTTTTGACATCGTCGTTATTTGGCTCTTTAGCATCTTGTGTTACGTCTTGCTGTATTTCGATGTCCTGAAGAAGACCATCGACTGGGCTGGCAGCTTGAATTTTGACGCGCTATTTGGAAAGGTAAAGTCTCTCTTCAAGCGCAAGGTCGAAGACCCAAGCAAGACAAAACTGAAGATTGTTGAACAGCCGGCGAAGGCGGCCGAGGAGAAAGCGGCTGTGGAGACAAAGGAAGAATAATTTTTAGTAACTGTTGAAACAAAAAGAAAGTACAAAATCATGCGCAACAAATGGTTAGGATCTTTGGCTCTCGTATGTGTTACGTTCATGCAATTCAGTTGCGGTGGATGTGGCGGCGGCGCCGAGGATGACATAAAGTTTATACCGGGAGACGACATGAGCTCGCAGGATGTTAACTATAACTCCGACGCCATGAATGAGGTCATAGCAAGTTTCTCGTCACCCGTGGAGATGGCGGCTCTCCTGAAGGATTCGGGAGTGGAGTTTAGCCCAAAATACTTGACTAATCCGGAAAAGGTGAAGGATTATACCTCGAGTTTCAAGAAAGCATTGGGTTTGGGTGTCTTGAGTGCCGATTTGGGTTATCTCAATGTGTACTCCAAGACGTCAATGATACTCGATTACTTGGTCTCGATACGCCAGTTGACGGACGACTTGAAGCTTGGACAGTTCTTCGACTTCCAGTCGCTTAAGAGCCTGGCCACGTCGAATGACAATATTGATTCGCTTTTGGTCATGTGCGTCCAGAGCTACCAGAACATGGACGAGCACCTGCGCAACAACCAGCGCAGCAATCTCAGCGCACTGCTTGTGACCGGCGTATGGGTGGAGTCGCTGTATCTCATCACTCAGGTTGCCAAGGAGCAGCCTAAGGACACGAGGTTCCGCGAGACTATCGGCGAACAAAAGGGCATCCTGAATAATCTCCTGCCTATCCTTAAACTTTTTAAGGAGACCGACAAGAAGTTCGAGGAGCTTGTGCAGAACCTTGAGGAGCTCAAGGACGTGCTGGATGTCGTGAAAATCACAGTCCACATCGACGAGAACACTGAGGTTCGGAAGGATGGCGTCATCGAGCAGAACGAGTACAGCGTTGTAGAGGTGTCCGACGAGGAGCTTCAGGAGATTATCACAACAGCAGAAAAAATACGTAACAAGATTGTAAATTAAATTGCTTTAGAAATATGAAAAAGATTTTTATACTCTTAGTTCTTGCAGTATTGGCATTGGCTTCGTTCACCGACAAGGCGGATGCTCAATGCAAGCAACAGCTTGTTTACCAGTGCGCTACTCAGACAGAGAAGGCAATTTATCTTCGCGACTTCAACACAAAGTTGAAGAGGGACACGCCCGACGAAGAGACTGGTATGAAATGGACTGTGGTGCTTAATAAGGGCACGCAGTACAGGTTCTCGCTGTGTGCTCCCGACGGATTCCAGGATCAGGTTGTCCTTACGCTCTATGATTCGGAGCATCCAGAGAACTCCAAGCCGTGGGGCTGCACGTATGACAAGGTGACAAAGTCTGACCGCAAGTCGTTCGATTTCATCTGCAACAAGACCGGAATGTACTACATTTCGATCAGGTTCAAGCCAGGTGAAGGCGGAAAGAAGGCTTGTGCCGTGGGCATCCTTTCGTTCGTAGGCAAAAGCAAAAATTAGGCATCATTCGCCTCGACGTTCAAGGGCTGTTGTATCCCATGTCGTAAAAATGCCACAGTTTCCCCATTCGGGACGGCTTGAACGATATGGGATGCAATAGTCTTTTTTTGTCGAAAAGTAAGTCAGCATGGGTCATAAAAAGTGGATATACGTTTTGTCAGTCTTAGTCGCCATGACGGTAATGCACGCCTCGTGTGGCGGGTCCAAGAACATCGTCGTGGCGACCCGGGACGCCGATCTCCTTTATTATCAGAAGGATTATGTCGGCGCGTTTGACAAGTATAGCCAGATTATCGAGGCTTACGTGTCCAAGAAAGAGCCTGTGCCGGGCGACTTGTACGCTTCGGCGGGGAAGTGTCTGTTCTACTCGCAGTCGGAGTCCGCAGCGATGAACTATTTCAACATTGCCGAGAGCCTTGGCTACGGCGACGAGCATATCGTGACCCTTGAGATGAAACATTATGCCGAGGTCGGGAACGACAAGAAGGAACTTGAGGCTCTTGAAAAATATTCCGCGCTCTATCCTGACGGCTCTGAAATGGGCTATGTTAACTACCGGCTGTACATGAAATACTACAAGGCGGGTAATTTCCGCAAGGCTCACTTGAGGTTCCAGAACATGCCGGACGAGTATAAGGACGACATCGCGGTTTTGGAAATGCAGCACGATGTCTGTCTTCATCTTGGACGCGCGGACGAAGCCGGGCAGATTGCCCGCCAGCTCTACAACCTTAATCCCAACAATCTCATCGGACTCAGTTTCGTTGCCGAGGAGTTGTATAACGCCGTCGAGGAGAAGTATGCCGCCGCTGTCAAGGCGTATGAGGCTAAGAAAAACACTGCAAATTACAAGGCTATGAAGTCAAAGACAGCAGAACTCGTCCCTGAGTTCCGCCGTGCGAAGGAATATTATATCCATTTGTATGACCTATACAAACGCCCCCACGACGCGGCCATCCTCTCGCGCATCTGCACCCGCCTCAACGAAAAGCAGAACGCGGCTTATTACGACAAACTTTCAAAAAAATAACCAACATAAACATTTGTTACAATGACACTTACAGAACAAATTCAAGAAGACATGAAGTCGGCGATGAAGGAGAAAAACCAACTCAAACTCGCCGCCGTCCGCGCAATCAAGGCCGAAATCCTCAAAGAGCAGACTTCCGGCAAGGGCAACGAAATCACCGACGCCGTAGTGCTGTCGCTCATCCAAAAGATGGTGAAGCAGCGCACCGACTCCATCGCCATCTACCAGCAGCAAGGCCGTCAGGATCTCGTTGACGAGGAGACCGCGCAGCTCGACTTCATCAAGGCTTACCTTCCCAAGCAGCTCTCAGAGGCTGAAATCGAGGAAGTTGTGGCGAAAATCGTTGCCGAGACGGGCGCAATCTCCATCAAGGACATGGGCAAGGTGATGAAAGCCGCCAACGCCCAACTCGCCGGCAAGGCCGAGTCAAAAATCATCGCCGACAAGGTAAAAGCCGCCCTCAACAAATAATTCCCGATGGAAAAACTCTCAATGCAGCAACTCAACCGCATCAGTGTGGAGGAGTACCGCAAATGCGACAAAACGCCGGTGGTGCTTGTGCTCGACAATGTGAGGAGCGCCCTCAATGTCGGCTCTATTTTCCGCACCGCCGACGCTTTCCGCATTTCTAAAATTTGGCTCTGTGGCATCACCGCTTGCCCGCCAAACGCCGAAATCCGCAAGACGGCACTCGGCGCGGAGCAGTCGGTGGAGTGGGGGAGTTGCAAGGACAGCGTCGAGGCTGTCGATTCCCTAAAATCCGCTGGCTACACCATCATCGCCATTGAGCAAGCGAAAGAAAGCGTGATGATAGACAATATGAATCTCACGCCTTATAATAAAGTCGCCCTCGTCTTTGGCAACGAGGTGAAAGGCGTTGACGACCGCATCATGAACCTCTGCGACCTCTGCGTCGAAATCCCGCAATTCGGCACCAAACATTCCCTCAACGTCTCGGTTAGCGCAGGGATAGCGATATGGGAGGTGTTCAGGCAGATGGGAGCAAGAATTCCGAAAATCTTATAAGTTTTTTGGAAAGTGTATTGTGGTATATTGGATTGAGGTCGTATGGTATAAGCAAAGTTTATTATATTATTTGGACAAATCTCAGTGTCAATTTTTGAGGATTTTTGTTGTCGGTCATTTACGGTCATTTGGCCGGCGAAAAGTTTTTCTAAAAATATTTTTCACAATTCGAGGGAAAAGGTTTACCTTTGTGTTGGTAACAATAAACCTAAATCTAATGGAAAGACAATACGAATTTAAGGCAAGCGGGCTTGTCGTGCGGAAGGACGTGCCAAACACGCGCCAACCTTGTCAGCATCAAAAGGACGCTCAGAAAAATCTTGACATCGTTAACAAAAACGACAGTTTTTCGACGCTCGTGGTGCTGCCCACCGGCGGCGGTAAGACCTATACAGCAACCGTTTGGCTACTCAGAAACGCCATCGACAAAAATTTAGAGCATACGGATACGTGTTTATGTTTTTCAGTCTTGAACGTTTGCCTATCCATGTTCACGTCGTCGGTAACGATGGTGATGCGAAGTTGGAATGGGACGGAGAATAGTTTGTCTTGGTGCAGTCGCGCAACATCAAGGCGAATGATTTGAAAAAAATAAAACGTATGGTGGACGATAACACCGATATTATCATCAAACATTGGGAATTGTTTTTCAAGGAGGTTGATAATGAAAGTAACTAAGATTTGGTTTGACATTGACAATATTTGTAACTTAACCCAAAAATCCAATTCCCTTAACATTCTGCAAACATTGGTTTTGTAATTTTGCAGCCTGAAATTTAGCGGAATACAAGTCTCCGGGCGGCTGACGCGGCTCGCATTTTGGGATTAAAAAAAGAAAAGGGAAAGAAGCCGGGAGGTTCGTATTGCCGAATTGGTAATTTTTAATTAAAACAAAGAAAATGAACTTCCAGGAAATCGGCTTGAAAGAGCCTCTTATCCAAGCCGTTACAGAGATGGGCTTCGAACAGTTGACCCCAATCCAAGAAAAGACAATCCCTTTCATCACGGGCAACAACGGCGACCTCATCGCGCTCGCGCAGACCGGCACAGGCAAGACCGCCGCTTTCGGTCTGCCAGTATTGAACCAAATCGACATCGACAACACTGACACTCAGGTACTTGTGCTTTGCCCGACGCGCGAACTCTGCCTGCAAATCACCGGCGACCTTCAGAATTTTTCAAAGTACCTCAAAGGACTTTTCGTAGTCCCAGTGTATGGCGGATCGAGCATCAGTGCACAAATCAAACAGTTGAAGAAAAAATGCCAAATCGTAGTGGCGACACCTGGCCGCGCCATCGACCTGATGGAACGCAAAGCCCTGAAAATCGACGCGATACAGTGGCTTGTACTCGACGAGGCCGACGAAATGCTCTCGATGGGATTCAAGGAAGACCTCGACACAATCCTTGACGACACCCCCGACGACAAGACCGTGTTGCTATTCTCGGCCACGATGCCCGCAGAGATTGAGCGCATCGCCCAGTCGTATATGAAAAATCCACAGGAAATCGCCGTCGCAGCCAAGAATATCGCCGCCGAAAACGTTGAGCATCAATATTTTATGGTTCGCGCCAAAGACCGTTACGAGGCGTTGAAGCGCGTCGCCGACGTCAACCCCGACATCTACGCCATTGTATTCTGCCGCACGAGGATGGAATGTAAGGAAGTGGCCGACAAGTTGATGGCCGACGGCTACAACGCCGACGCGCTTCACGGCGACCTTTCGCAGGCGCAGAGGGACAATGTGATGCAGCGTTTCCGCAGCAAGCACCTTCAAATCCTCGTCGCCACCGACGTCGCCGCGCGTGGACTTGACGTCAACGACCTCTCGCACGTCATCAACTACAACCTTCCCGACGACCCCGAAGTGTACGTCCACCGCTCGGGCAGGACCGGACGCGCCGGCAAGTCGGGCGTGTCGATTTCGCTACTTCACCTCAAAGAAAAAGGCAAACTTCGCACAATCGAGAAGATTTGCAAAAAGAAATTTGAACGCAAGCCCGTCCCCAACGGCCGCGAGATTTGTGAAATTCAACTTATGAACTTCCTCGACAAGGTACGCAACGTTGAGATTGACGAGGCGCAGATAGAAGGCTTCACGGCGCAGATTGCCGACAAGTTCGCCGACATGAACCGCGAGGACGTCATCAAGCATTTTGTGTCGATGGAATTTAACAGGTTCCTCGACTATTACCGCAACGCCAAGGACATCAACGTAGAGACCGACGACAAGGAAAAAGAGCGCGGCGGCCGCAAGAAAGACCGTGGGCGCGACCGTTCAGACCGCTATGACGACCGCGACGACCGCAGCGAGCGTTCAGAACGCCGTGGCGGCAAGCGCGACCGCGACCGCCGGGAATACGGCAAGGATTATGCGCGGCTGTTCATTTCGCTCGGGTCCAAAGACCGCGTTTCGCCCGGCTCGATGATGGGATTCGTCAACCGCGTCGTTGACAACCGCGACGTGTCCATCGGCAAAATCGACATCCAGAAGAATTTTTCGTTCCTTGAAGTTGACACCGAACACCTTCAGGAAGTGCTCGACGCAATGCGCAACGCCCAGTACGACGGCATTCCCGTTTCGGTGGAACAAGCCACGTCCGACGGCCCCGCCGCCCACAAGCCAAGCCGCAAGGAACGCCGCGCCGCAAAATTCGGCAACAAAAACGACGATTGGAAGTCCCGCGAGGGCGGCGACCGCGAGTTTGACCGCCGCAATTCGCCCTACGGCGACGACGTCGATCAATTCATGTTTGGCAAGAAGAAAAAAGACCGCAAGGAATACCACCGCAAAGGTTTCAGGGGCAAATAGCATTTCCCAATGGACACGATTACCCCATCCCAGCGTTCGGCTGTGATGTCGCGCATCCACAGCCGCGACACAAAGCCCGAAATGTCAATCCGTCGGGCTTTGTACGCCGCCGGGTACAGGTTTCGTGTCGCCAACAAGGATTTGCCCGGCAGCCCCGACATCTCCGTCAAGAAATACCACATTGTGATTTTTGTCAACGGTTGTTTTTGGCACGGACACGACGAATGTCGGATGTACCACCTGCCAAAGACAAACGTTGAGTTTTGGCAACGCAAGATTGAGCGCAACCGCGCCCGCGATGCCCGCAACCTCGACCTCTACAAGCAAATGGGCTGGACGGCGTTGGTGGTCTGGGAGTGCCAGTTGCGCACCAAATCCGATTCCGAAGCCACAATCGCCCGCCTCCTCAACACCCTCCATTATCTCACCGGACGTGGCGAGGCGGTCGCGCCCGGCGGCGGGAATGTTGCCTTCGACGGCAATTTCGCCGACGATTCCGATTCCAACGCCAATTACGCCATCGCCGCCGAGCCTGAGGAGAAGTTCGGGGAAGGGTGAGGATGTCGGGGATTTTCACCATTCCGCATCTTTCAAAAATCGTTTCAGCAGAAATGCGCAAAAATATGGAAAAGTGAAAATGTTGTTTTCGAAACCGATGTTGGCGTTGCAGAGTTTGATGCCGCGTTGGATGTCCTGATAACGCTGATTTTTAATCAGTTCGTTGAGCGAGCGGGAGCGACCGTTGTTGGATTTAACCTCTACGGGGACGAGTGATTTCTTTGTCCTGACAAAAAAATCCTCCTCCAACGTCGAATCCTCACGCTTATAATAATAAAGTTCGTAGCCAGACTTCGACAACGCCTCGCCCACAAAATTTTCGTATAACGCGCCCTTGTAAACGCCGAGGTTTTTGTTGGCGCGGAGGTCGTCCTGCGCCTCCTCGTCCAATGATGCCACCAAAAGCCCGGTGTCCTTGAAATAAAGTTTGTATTTCATGTCGTCATAATTGCCTTTGAGCGGCAGTTCGGGGAAGTTGAGGCAGCGGCAGATGTTGATAATCCCTGCGTCAAAAAGCCATTCCACACAGCCAAAATAATCCTTGAACCGTGCGCCGCTCGATACTTTCGAGATTTGGAATTTTTTGTTTTCCTTCGCCAACTGCACGGGAATGTGGTTAAAGACATTCAGCACCCTCGTCTGGTCAAGCCCCGAGACATATTTTCTGAAATCTTCCTTGTAATCGTCAATCAACGCCCTTTGTTTTTGGAGCGAACCCTCGAAAGTGCCTTTTTCGACATAATCCCTCACTATCGCCGGCATTCCGCCCAAAATGCAGTAGTCCAAAAACAGGGAGTTGAAGGCATAAAGTTCTGATTCTGTGAACGGTTTGAGTTTTTTCATGTTTTCTAACAACTCGTCCGCAATGTTCCCGTCATACCCTTTCGCCCACGTAAATTCCTCAAAATCAAGCGATTGCATTACATAGTCGAGTTTGTTGCCGACGCTGTTGCTTTCTATTTTTTTGTAGTTGATTCCCAACATCGACCCCGAGCAGATTACGTCGAAACGCCTGTCTTGGTTAAAAAATTTGAGCGACGAGGCAATTTCAGGAAAATCTTGGAGTTCGTCAAAAAAAATCAACGTCGAATTTTCAATGAACTTTTTTGACGGATCCATCCTTGAAATGTTTTTTATGATGGAATCCACTTCGTAACCGTCCTGAATTGCGGTGCGGTACTTGATTTGCAGGGCAAAATTGATTTCAATGAAACTTTCATAGTTTTCCCTGCCGAATTTCCTCACCGATTCGGTCTTCCCGATTTGACGTGCGCCCTTTATGATGAGCGGCATCCTGTCGTCCTGACTTTTCCATTCCTTCAAAAAAAGGTCTATTTTGCGTTTTAAGTACATATCTCACTGATAATTAATAGTTTAACAAAAATATGAGCCTATTTTAGCCAATCTGTTACACTTTTTAGAGCCTAATTTCCGTGCAATATTACAAAAAAATGAGGATAACGGCAAAAATTGTTGCGGAAAAATGCCCTCCAATTTTTTTTGCAATTAGGATTTTAAGTCGTATCTTTCGGCGTTGAAAATAATCCAATTGAAACACTAATTAAAAAATGAAAAGATTACTACTTATTTCTACAATCTTATTGTTGGTATTGTCGTCATGCTCCAACGAACTCACTAACATCGTTGACGTGGAGGGCGGCAAGGTGGAGGGCTACATCCAAGACAGCCTCAAAATCTTCAAGGGCATTCCGTTTGCCGCGCCGCCGGTTGGCGAATTGCGTTGGAAAGCTCCACAGCCCGTGATTCCGTGGAGCGGTGTCAAGAAGACCACGGAGTTTGCCAAAAGTCCAATCCAAGGCACCGACCACCCCGAGAAATGCAGCGAAGATTGCCTGTATCTCAACGTTTGGTCGCCAGCCAAAACTCCCGTCGACAAGATGCCGGTGATGGTGTGGATATATGGTGGCGGTTTTGCATTTGGCTCTACCAACGACCCGAGCCACGACGGCGAATTGCTGTCGCGAAATGGCGTTGTGGTAGTGTCGATAGCCTACCGCGTCGGCAACCTCGGCTTCTTCTCGCATCCCGACCTCACCGCCGAGAATCCCAACCACGTCAGCGGCAACTATGGCATCCTCGACCAAATCGCCGGTCTAAAATGGGTCAAGAACAACATCGCTAAATTTGGCGGCGACCCCGACAACGTAACCATTTTTGGCGAAAGCGCGGGCGGCATTTCGGTAAGCATCCTGTGCGCGTCGCCGTTGGCAAAGGGATTGTTCAGGAGAGCAATTTCGCAGAGTGGCGGCTCGTTTGGTCCCACGCGCAAGACAACCTATCCCGGCGAAAATATGAAGTCTCTCGCGATGGCGGAGGCCGACGGCACTCAAATTGCCAAAAATCACAGCGCATCGTCCGTCAAGGAACTCCGTGCAATGGACGCATCCCAATTTGCCGGGCGCGACATGTCGGGCTACGGCGCGTGGCCTATCGTTGACGGCTATGTAATCAAGGACGACCAATACAAAATGTACGAACAAGGCGACTTCAACGATGTTGACATCCTGGTCGGCTACAATTCTGACGAGGGCGCAAGTTTCTCGTGGGGCGACAATTACCATAACCACGCCGACAATGTTAAGCACCGTTATGGAAAATTCGCCGACACGTTGCTTGCCGCATATCCGCTCGGCGAAGACACGGTGCTCAACAAGACAGCCCGCGACCTTATGCGCGACGCGGCGTTTGGCTGGCAGACTTGGGCGTGGGCGTCGTTGCAGTCCAAGAATGGCAAATCGAAGGTCTATATCTACTATTTTGACCAGCACCCCGCCAATTCCGACGGCTCGTGGCACGGTCAGGATGTCAACTATGTATTCCAACACGTCAACCAATGCGACAGCGACATTGCGCTCTCGAAGGCGATGGGCTTGTATTGGACTAATTTTGCAAAGACCGGCAATCCAAACGGAAACGGACTGCCACAATGGCCAGAGTTCACTAATGAAAATCAAAAATATATGTACCTCACAGGTCCCGTTCCCTTTGAGGGGCAGACGCCGAGCCTCGAAGCGATGAAAGTGCTTGACTGTTATTTCGCTTGGCGGCGCACCGAAGAAGGCGCGGCGTGGGCACAATAAAATAGTAACATGACCATGGAAAAACTTATCGAAATGATTGATGCTGAGCCGTTTGTGTATGGTATCGATTTCCGTAACAGGATTAATCTCACCATATACAAAGGCGAGCATCCCACTATCGTCGGACCGAATGGCGCGGGGAAGACTAAACTTGCCGAGATGATTTGTGGCAAGGTCGTCGTGCGTTCGGGCGTGATGAGGCTGTCATTCCTGCCGGAGGGTGTCCATTATCAAAAAGGCAAGGTTGCAAAGGCGGGCTTTGAATCTGCCTATACGATGGCGGACTATGCGAACATGTATTACCAGCAGCGTTTTTCGGCGACGGAAAACGAGTGGGACGCTGTTCAAAATACACGCCGTCCGACCGTCGAGAACCTTGTGGCGGACTTGCCAGGCGGCGATAAGGAGTTTTGGATTGAAAAGTTGCGTCTAAAGCCTTTGTTCTCAAAGACTTTGCTGATGCTTTCCTCGGGCGAGTTGAGGCGGTTTTTGATTGCCACAATCCTCATCCAAAAGCCCGAGATTGTTATCTTCGACAATCCGTTCATTGGTCTTGACACTCGCACGCGCGCCGACCTGAACTCGCTTTTTGCAGACATCGCCGACTTTCAGCAGATGATATTCGTTGTGCCAGATCCGAAGGACATTCCCGAAGTGTCAAAGTCAGTCATTCCGTGCCGCGAACTTGAATATTTCCCGAAAATGGACAAGGATAAGTTTCTTAATGACGCTGACTTTAAGTCGTTCATTTTCAGGGATAACTACAATGGCATACTCCAATTGCCAGAGCCATTTGCAAAGGATTGTGAGCCATTCGAACACGCGGCGATTTTGAACGACGTCGCCATCAAATATCCAACCCGGACGCTTTTTGAGAACCTGTCATGGGACATCCGCAAGGGCGAAAAATGGTCGCTCTCAGGGGCTAACGGCAGCGGCAAATCGACTTTGTTGAGCCTTATAACTGCTGATAATCCAAGGAGTTATAGTATGAATATCACACTTTTTGACCGACAGCGTGGCACAGGCGAGAGTATTTGGGACATAAAGAAACGCATTGGCTATATTTCGGCGGAAATGCACTTGTATTTCCGTGAGAATCAGCCATGTAAGAAAGTTGTTGCGTCAGGGCTTTTTGACACGCAGGGGCTTTTCCGTCAGTGTAGCGACTCTCAATATCAAAAGGCTCAGCAAGTTATGGACACATTTGGAATCGGGCATCTTGCTGATAAGCCCTTTTTGAAGGTTTCGGACGGTGAGCAGCGGCTTGTCCTGCTTGCCCGCACAATCATTAAGAACCCTGATTTGCTGATACTTGACGAGCCTTTGCATGGGCTTGATGCGGTCAATAAGGCACGTGCAAAACAAATTGTCAACCAATATGCAAATCAGCCGGAACGTACTTTGGTGGTTGTGACGCACGACCCGGCTAACGTCCCGGAGTGCGTTGAACGATATTTTAAGTTGTAAATGCCACTTTCCGCCTCCCTTGCAACCCCCTGGCTTCCACCTCATAGTAAAAAATTTTGAAAAAAGTTTCAAAAAGATTTGGAGAATGGGCTGGAAAGTGCGTACCTTTGCACCCGCAAACACAAAGAAAGACGCACATTGACAAAGGACACCAAAATTGGATAGTTGCATGAGGACACGCAGCCTGAACGCCCCCGGGGCAAACACTTAACGAAAAGTTAACCTGAAAAATTTGGAGCGGTGGCGGAAAAGTGAGTAACTTTGCAGCGTCTTTCGGGAACGAGATTCCCGCACTGGCGAGAGGGGAGCAATCCACCCGCCGAGGATATTTGAAAAAGATTGACAGCAAGCACAAGGCGTTTTATTAAGAGGGCTGTAGACAGGCAGCCCGCACATGGAAG
>CAJOJG010000019.1 GCA_905234655.1 uncultured Bacteroidales bacterium | reverse complement strand
CAAAGCTGGTGATTATTCGTTGAGTAAAGTATTCTTTTGGACGATGCCGCCAGAAGATTTGCGGTTTGCTCAAATGTATTGGGACAATATCCGTAACAATGTGTTGAACAATACGATTTCACCTGAAAATTTTTGGACAGGCAAACTCCATCAAAATTTTCACGTCAGACCCAAGGGCAGGAATGCAGACGATTGGACCGACAATCCCAACGGCGGCAAATGCAAAAAGTATTGCTATTGGTTCAATAATGAATATATAACTAAAATTGTAAATGATAACTGATTATGTCAGAGCAAAATAAAGATATTAGAGTAATAGAATTGTTCGCTGGTGTCGGTGGTTTTCGCATTGGCTTAGAACGTGCATCCAAAGATTTCAAAACAGTATGGAGCAACCAATGGGAACCTTCCACCAAACGGCAGGACGCATCTGAAATATACAAAGCGCGTTTTGGTGCTGATGGACATTGCAACACGGATATCAATCTTGTGCCGACAAGTCAAATACCTGATGGAGATTTGTTGGTTGGAGGTTTCCCGTGTCAAGATTATTCTGTTGCTGCAACTCTCAATCGTTCAGGCGGTATCGAGGGTAAAAAAGGTGTGTTGTGGTGGCAGATTTACCGTATTCTCAATGAAAAATCAAACAAACCCAATTATCTTTTTTTGGAAAACGTTGACAGGCTTTTGAACTCGCCCGCATCGCAGCGTGGTCGTGATTTTGCAATAATCCTTGCGTCGCTTTCCGACCTTGGATATACCGTGGAATGGCGCATTATCAATGCCGCCGAATATGGTATGCCGCAACGTCGCCGTAGAACTTATATCGTTGCATATCACAATCAATCAAAGATTTACAATGACATTACCGACCTCGAAGCGTGTGTTATGCAAAACGGTGTTGTTGCTCAGGCATTTCCATGCGCGTTAAAGGCTAACCAAAAATCATTTACAATAAATGGCACAATTCCAGAAGTTTCGGCAAACTTCAACAAGGGCAAAAAAGAAAGTCCATTTGGAAATGCAGGCATTATTCGTGAACGTAAGGTTTTTACAGCCGACACAACCCCAATTTACGATGGACATTTTACAACACTTGGCGAAATAATAATAGACGAAAAAGATGTTCCCGAAGAATATTTCATTTCTGACGAACAACTTCCTAAATGGGAATATGCAAAGGGCAGCAAATCTTTTGACCGCGTAAATAAAGATGGCTTTGTATATAAATATTCGGAAGGTGCAATGGCGTTTCCTGATTCGCTCGACAAGCCTTCGCGAACAATGATAACAGGTGAAGGCGGCGCAGCTCCGTCACGTTTTAAGCACGTAATCAAAACGCCATCAGGGCGTTACCGTCGTCTTGTCCCTATTGAATTGGAACGGCTCAATATGTTTCCTGACAACCACACCAAAGAAGCCTCACCCCTGCGCCGCGCTTTTTTGATGGGAAATGCTCTTGTATGCGGAGTTGTGGAAAAGATTGGGGGAAGTCTGCATAGGTTTATTGTAGATGATGTGGTATTGAAGCCATACAAAAAGGCTTGTCAAAAAATTATATTTATAGAAAAAGGAAATATGTTAGCGGTATAAATAAATTACGACAAATCAACAGAGTTTAACGCCGACTATCTGACAGGCTTTTATATTGGTAGCAAACCCAATAGACTGATAACACTATGCTAACCCTCACCTCCATATTATCCACCCCTGAATCCTCGTACTTGGAAGGCAAAAGTGCGAAGGGAGGCTTTCCTGATTCGTTTTGGGAGAGTTATTCGGCGTTTGCAAATATCCGTTTTGGCGAGCGTGCGGGCAGCGGTCTCAACGGCATTGTGTACGTTTGGAAAAAGGTTTATCACCCCAACCCCGAAATCTTTGTAAAGGAAGAGTACGACCGCACATTTCTGAAACTTCCTACAATGGGTAAAGACCCTGATATTAAGGCATTGATTGAGTTGTATCCTGACGAGGAATTTGACGATAATCCAGCGATAAATGCCCCTGTAAATGTCAGGGCAAATGAGCCTGTAACCGAAATGAGCCCTGTAAATGACCCAATAAACGGAAATGACCCTGTAAATGTCACCATAAATGACCCTGTAAACGAAAATGACCCGATAAATGTCACTGTAAATGACCCGATAAATGTCAGGTTAAAAGGTCAATTATTGTCTGCAATCAAAGAGAACCCGTATGGGACTTATAATGATTACGCATTGATATTAGGCAGGTCAAACACCTCTGTAAAAAGATTGTTGCAGCAAATGAGAACGGAAGGTGTAATCATTCGCATCGGTGCTAAGAAAAACGGTCATTGGGAAGTAATTAACAATCAATCAAACACTTAACCATGCCCACAAACAAGAACGCCATGTCCCGCATCGCATTTCTCGACGAAATTCTCTCGGACAAGAACCGTCATTACAGCCTTGACGACCTTACCGAGAAGTGCAACGAAAGTCTCGAAAAAATTGATGTCGCGCCCGTTACGCGGCGTTGCATAGAGTACGACATCAATTACATCGAGTACGGCGGGGCGTTTGACGCTGAGATTGAGCGTTATACGCACAACGGCCGGCAATGCCTGCGCTATAAAGACCCGTCGTTTTCTATTTTCAAGAAGAAACTTTCCGACGACGAGAAAAACCTTCTGCAAGAGGCACTTTCGACGCTCGGGCAGTTTGACGGTCTGGAAAATTTCGAGTGGCTGGACGGTTTCAAAAAGAGCCTTGAAATCGAGGACCGCCGCAAGATTATCAGTTTCAGCCGCAACCCCTACCTGAAAAACTCTAACCTCTTGGGCGCATTGTTCAATTACATATCAAACAAAATCGTCATCACGCTGATTTACAGACTGTTCAACGCCGAAGAAAACAAGGCCACGGCCATCCATCCCTACCTTTTGAAACAATACAACGACCGTTGGTACATAATCGGTGCGGCTGTGGACGACGGCAAAATCCTGACGTTCGCGCTGGACAGGATTGTCGAGGTAAAACCGCTTGAAAATGTGGAATTTATAGAGCCTGACGATGGTTTTTACGAGCGTTTTGACGACATCATCGGCGTAACAAACTATGCTGAAAACCCTGTGTTGCACATTGTGTTTTGGATGAGCGACTTTTCCAAGGATTACGTCCTGACCAAGCCAATCCACGGCTCTCAAAAGTTGATTTCGGGCGGGAAAGAGGATGTTTTGCGCGGCGAATACCCGTCGCTCACCGGCGGCAAATTTTTCTCAATCGACTGCAAATGCAACTACGAGTTGATCCGCGAGTTGACATCGTTTGGTGAAAATCTGTTGGTGCTGTCGCCAAAAGAAATTCGGGACAAGATTTTTAATAAGATTTGCGAAATGAAATCGTTGTACGAAAAAGTCAGGCAATGAAGCATAATGTATCGTTTTTTTTGCAATTAATGTTTCCGACGCAAAGTTACAAAATTTTTTCCACAAAAAATGCATTTTCACTCTTTTCGCAGTGAAATTTTACTTATAGGCGGCGTTATATGGAATAAATTACTGAATATTCGGCGGTGTTAGGTAAATATATTCTGTAATTTCTATTTTTGCAGTGAAAATTATTTATCATAACTGCAAATCTAAAAAAATATGTACAGAATTTCCGACAATCTGATTGACGGCGTGTTGGCCAATCAGCAACAGATTGAAAAATATAAGCGCGGCGAAATCAACGCCGGCGAATTGAAGTCGGGAAACGTCAAACTCGGCGTTTACGAACAGCGCAAAGACGGCACATTCATGGCACATCCACCTGACCACCCGACAGGAACTTCAAATCCACGGCGTTAGCATCGACGCGCTCAGCGGCATGATGCTTCACCTCAAAGATTCGGGGCTTTCGACGCTCGGCGGCGGCGACACGGTGCGCAACATCCTCGTCAACGAACTCTCTGGCATCGACTCTACGCAGGTCTTCGACACGTACCCGCACGCCGTGGAACTCACCTCGAGGCTGACCGGCGAGGCCGATTCGCTCACCCTGCCGCGCAAACTCAAAATTGCCTTCGACATCAACGAACAGACCGCCGGCGCAGCCCTCGTTCAGGATTTGGGGCTGATACCGCAAGTACGCGACGGACAGCGGGGATTCCTCGTGCTACTCGGCGGCAGTGTCGCCTCAAAATCCAACTTCGCAACATCCCCGAAGCCTACCTGCCCAATGTCTATCATTTTTTCAAGGCATTGGATTTCAACGTCGATTTGCCGTTGATAATCAACAACATAACATCATGCACGGGCGCGTCGATATGCCGCCTTGGAAGTTACCCCGACTTTGTGCAGAGGGACGGCGCGGTCACCATCAAGTGGCTCATCGAAATCCTCAACCAAGTGCCTGATTTTGAGGACGACAAGAATTATTACGTTGACTATGGCGCCGACGACTTTTTCGGCAAAAAATGACTTTCATCATGGAATTTCTACCAATCAACATAAGGGTCTCTGACGCGAAGATACTGATAGTGGGCGGCGGCAAGGTAGCGACACACAAGGCGTTGATACTGAGCCGCTTCACCAACAATGTAACGGTGCTTGCGCCCATGATTTCCGACGAAATCAAGCGGCTGCCGTTCCGCAAAATCGAAAAAGAGTTCAGCGAGGCGGACCTCGACGGTGTCAACCTTCTCTACGTCTGCACCGGCGACCATGCACGCTCTACCGACGGCGTTTTTCAAATCAATCCTGACGGCAACGCCACGGCACTCTTGATCCGTGCTGTCCGTCGGCTTGGTTGCATCCCCAAACCTCTTGAAAATCAAATAATTGACTATACGCCGGTGGATATTGCCGCGCAGAGAGCCGCATCGTTTATTAACGACACTCAATCGCCTATAATTCAACGTGTTGCCCCCGTCAGGCAGTATTCATTAAACCACATCAAAAAAGTGCCGACGGACGAATTTCTGCGGCGGTTGGAAGAATTGCCAGAGGAAATGCGGCTGCCGATGCAATTATTCATCAAAAATTTAGGTTACTATTCGGTGTGACTTTCCGAAAAATAAACTATCTTTGCGACTACTAACCAACATGTTATACGTCATGGGCACTAATAAACTCAAAATAGTCAACGACCCGGTCTACGGACTTATCAGCATCGACAACGAACTGATTTTCGACATCATAGAGCACCCGCTGTTCCAACGTCAACGACGCATCAAGCAGTTGGGTCTCAGCTACTTAGTCCATCCAGGGGCAATGCACACAAGGTTCCAGCACGCCTTAGGCGCGACCCATCTCATGCGCAACGCCCTGGATGTGCTTGACCATAAAGGCTTTAACATCGACGAAAAAGACCGCGAGTCGGCTCTCATCGCGATACTTCTCCACGACCTCGGGCACGGGCCATTTTCCCACACTTTGGAAAGCAGTTTTTTCTCGAACGTGTCACACGAACAGATTTCCGAGGAGTTCATGAAAATTATAGACCGGGATTTCCAAGGCAAACTCGGCGGTGGAATCAGTGTCTTTAACGACACACACCCATGCCGTCTGCTACACAAACTCGTTAGCAGTCAGTTAGATATGGACAGGCTCGACTACCTTAACCGTGACAGTTTTTTTACTGGAGTCAGCGATGGCGTTATTGGCAGTGCGAGAATCATACAGATGCTTACGTGCCACAATGACGAGCCAGTAATCGAGGCAAAGGGCATTTATTCAATAGAGAAGTTTCTGATTGCCAGGAGGTTGATGTATTGGCAAGTATACCTACACAAGACGGTCGTGGCGGCAGAAGAAATGCTCAAGGCCATCATACAACGCGCTAAGGAATTAGTGGCGATGGGCGTTGACATTTTTGCGTCGCCCGCGCTTAAGTTTTTCCTCAAAAACGTTGTGACTGAAGGCCTTATCCACGTTGAATTTGACGGGGTGACACCGCTCGAGCATTTTGCACGGCTTGACGACTCCGACATCATCTGCGCAATCAAGGTATGGCGCGACAGCGACGACTATATCCTCTCCCGACTTTGCACCCGCCTGATTGACAGACGGTTGTTCAAGATTGAGGTTTCTAACAACGAAATCCCCGACGAGCGCATAGAGCAAATCAAGAATGAAATCATACGTTCAAACACCGTCCCGGCGCAGTTTGCCGACAGGTTCGTAATCAAGGGCTCACTTTACAACAAGGCGTACTCCCGCCACCACAACGAGGCCATAAAAATCCTCCAAAAGGACGGCAAAATCAAGGACATCGCCACTGCGTCCGACATCTCTAACGTCTCGACCCTCAGCAAGCCCGTAATCAAATCCTTCGTCTGCTACGCGACATAATCGCCGCATAAAAAAATCCCCCTCGAAAATTTGTCGTTTGCAATTTTTCGAGGGGGAAATTTAAGTGCGCAGAATGCAGTGGATTATTTCATCCAAACGGCGGCGGCGTTGCCTTCCTGGATGCCTTCCATGGCAAAAGTGTTGAATACTTCGAGTGAATTACGGTCGATAAGCGTCATTGTACCCTTCGTGCCACCATTGTTACAGTAGTTAATGTCCCACGTCATCGGTATCATGCCGTTTTCAGGGCCATACTGCGACACAGCCTTATAGAACGCCTTGACCGACGCATTATGCTTTTCCTGGCTTTCAGACGACAAAGATGAAAGGTCGCGCCATTGGCACGCGTATTCGCCAATGATGATTGGATGACCTTTATCGGCGAAACTTGCCCTCATCTTTCCAAAATAATCTTTCATCATGTCGACTTCACCCCAATTTGCATTGTAACTGCTGCCAGAAAGGTGGTTTTCGGCGCCCCAGTAGAAAAACATGCTGCCCCAGCTTTCATTAGACTCCATGCCGCAGAAATTCCATGGTGAATAATAGTGTACCTCCACCATCATCGCGTCCTTGACATTGTCAACCGGCAAAGTATTGTAATGTTTGAGGGTGAGGTCGATGTCGGTGGCGGGTCCCTGGACAACCAAGATTCGACTGGCATTATTACCGCCAGTGGCGCGCACTGCGTCTACAAATGCCTGTTCATACTTCACAAGGGTGGCGACTTTATCTTCAACGGACGAAGAATTATTAGATTGGAAAGGCTCGTTCAGACCGGCAAAAAGAAGATGGTTGTCATAATCCTTGAACTCGTTGGCAATCTGAGTCCATAAATTGCCCATAATTCCACAAAGTTCGTCCACCTTTGAGGCTGTGATGTCCTTGAATCCACTTTCCTCAATCCAGTCGCCGTCATAGTGGTCGTTAAGGACAACGTACAAATCATCATTAATGCAATAATCGACCACCTCTTTTACGCGAGCCATCCAGCTTGCATCAATCGTGTAGTCTCCAGACTTTGTGCAATGGATATACCACGAACACGGGATGCGGACGGAACGAAATCCGAGCGACTTCACATAATCGATAATTTCCTGAGTGGTCTTTGTTGACTGCCACGAAGTTTCGCCACCCGACGCCTCCATTGTATTGCCGAGGTTCCATCCAGGATACATGTTTTTTGCAATTTCCATTGCTGTAGCGCCGTAAGGTAATGATTCTGACTCCGCGCCTTTTTCCTGAACAACTGTAACCGTGTCAACATTGTCCTTGCTTGAATAGACGATGTAGCCAATGCGGTCGCGGGCAAGGGTGTTAGAGGAAACCACAAAAGACTCGCTTCCGTCAACCATAGCCTTTGAAACCGGTTTCGAAATCCATGGAACTGTAATTTTGGAAGAATAGTCCCCTGAATGTTTGAACTTCACTGTGATAGCGCCGCCGTCTTTCGTGATTGTGAACGACTTACTGCCAGCGTCAATAGCGACCACATCGCCCACGGCTTGCGAAACCTCAATGGACGCAGTGTTAGCACCAGCAGAGACGGCAATCGTCGTCTTGCGCTCGTCGCCGCTCAGGTTGGCATCAGCGGAAATAGTGAACTTGTAGACATTACTCGACACTGATTTGGGCGAGACTTTCACCCAACTTTCAGCAGGTGTCATTGTCACTGCGCTCGGACTTTGCACAGCCACTTCCTGATCGCCGCCAGATGCCGCGAATGTTATTGATGTCTTTCCGACAATAAAATCGGACGACACGCCGCCATTGTCATCGTCGTCGTCGCCGCACGATACCGACGAAAAGACAAACAGCACCGCCATCAGCGGCACGAATAATTTTCTTAGTTTTGTCATAACAATTCCTTATTTTAAATTAAACTTCAATGCTCTATCATTTTACTTAAATCACAAGGGATTCCGACGATTGTCGAAATCCCTCGGATTTTATAACGATTTAAGTGTGTCACGCAAATACTATTTCACCTTGGGGAACAGGCTGTTGACGGTGAAACTTATTTTCAACGACGAGCTGAACCCAAGTTCCTTGATGACGTCGCCGTCGCGTGTTCCAAATGCGCAACCAGCACTGCCCGTCGCGCCATAGCAGTTCCACAACTCGTAACGGTAATTAGCACCTTCCGACGAGTTGATAACCTTGGAAGCGTCATAGCCAGTAAGTGCAGTTCCGTCAATCTCAATGCCATTAAACGTGACATCAGGCTGCATGAAAGGGAAGTTTTCAACCTGGAAGAAAGTCATTATCGAGCCAGCACTATAGTTGGTATATGCGTCTGTGTATGTGAAGTCGATTGTGGTAGGCTCGATGAAATACTTGTTCCCTTCGAACTTGACATCGATAGAACCAGCCTTTGTACCCCATGTACCGCCCCAATCCGGGTTGATTGTAATAAGGTTTACGTCATACGAGCCAGCGTAGTTCGTCGAAAGCGACACGATAGTGAATGTTACCTCGAAAGATTCATTGAAAGCGAGTTCCGCCGGGCCATTGTCACCAGCCTCGCCGCCAGCAGTTGTGAACGGGTTGTCAGCTATGCCATTCCACCCATCATTATGACCGGCACCCCAAATGTTGGCGAGTTCGATGCGGTAGTTTCCGTTGCCCTCAATATCGCCGTAGAAGAATCTCGACGCATCGAAAGGCAGGTCTACGCCATCTTTCTTGATGTTGTCGATTTTGACGAAAGAGTTCGGGTATTTCTGCGCAAGACCAACAATGTCGATGAGATATACAGACCCACGGCTCCTCGGATTTGTCGTGGTGAATTTGAGTGTATACTGGCCACCGTCTTTAGGTACAATCATTTTGGATGCCGACGCCCAAGCATCGCTTACGTCGCCTTCTGCGTTGGAATAGCAGGTGAGCTTTGCTTCAAAGCCGTTGTATTCGGAGTCTGGGACATAGTTGAATACCAATGTACACGGATTTTCGTCACGAAGAACACCAATCTGAAGCGAGTTTTCTGTGAGCGACATTATTTTAAGTTCGGTCTTACGGTTGGTAACCGCGTCGTCGAAATTAGAAAGGCTGAGAACGTCGATGCTCAGGGTAATTGTCTTATTGTCTTCGTCAACGGTGTAAGTGCCGGTCTCCTCCTCGGAATCGGCGCGCTTTATGACGACTGTACCGTCCTCATTGAAGGTCATGCAACCATAATTCTTGGCCTCACATACCCATGTATTACCAGCATAGTCAAGCTGCCAACTCCAAGTGTCGCCGATAATGGGCTCAGTGTTTGACACGGTGGCCCAACTGTCGTCAGTTCCGTAGTAGTACATAGGACTGGGGAACGTCACGTGTGAACCATCGGGTTTGATGTCGATAAACCAGGTATTACAGATTAAGGATTTGTCCAGTTTGACTATTTTAGCAGTAGACACCGGACGGACGGAAAGAGCCACAAAAGTAGGCGACACGGTCTTGCCAGCGCCATTGGCGGAGAAAGAATATGCATCGCAATATCCATCAGCCGACGAAATCGAGCCTGTCAGATATACGCCAGTTTCACCCTCGCCGCTTACAGCATCACCATTGCGGCTACCCGCCGCCGGTAAGAAAATGCTGTTGCCGTTAGGGCCAGTGAACTCATAGCCATATACACCGTCCACCTGTTTCCATTCCTTTTTACAGAGCTGGAAGAGTTCTTCCCACTCTGCTGCGGACGGCAGGGTAGCTTTGCCAAGGCTAATGTAGCAGACATCGTTGTTGGTCTTGTAAATGTCAGACGAGGAGTAGTCGTCGGCACTGGTTGAAGTATTGAAGCCAGCCACATCGCCAAAACCGAACAGTCCACCCATTTCAGATGGTTTTGAGGCACCGATGTTGTACTTGCACCATTTTGTGGAAAGTCCCAAGTCTACGAGGTCTTCATCGACATTTAGTTTGAAATCACTCGTTGTGAAAGATTGTTCCTCGCCGTACACGATGCCGGAGCCGATATTGACGTATGGACGGTAGTAATACGTAATGCCAGGCATGAAGCCGCTGACAGTTACGGAAAAATCATCCTTAGGTTCAGCGACTGTATAGTTCACACCCCGCTCGGACTGTCCCTGCTTGGACGAAACTTTAACGCCCACAGTCGCACCGGCGGGCAGGTTCGTGACCTTTCCGCCAAGTGTCGCAGCGAATGAGCTTGTGGCCGTAGCTGCCACTGTAGACACGCTTGCATCTGTGGTGGTGAACGACTTGATTTCACCAGAGTATGTCACCTTGCCCTGGAGGGTGAGGAACGCCTGATAGTAATAGGTCTTGTTTGTGACAAGTCCTTCCAAGGGGAGCGTTATCGAGTTTCCATCGATAGAACCTATAGTCGCTACAAGCGCGTTCTCTGAGTCGCCGAAGTTAAAACCGGCAGAGAGCCTTGCGGCAGACTGCGACGAGAGGTCGCCGGAAAAAGTTCCGTTGAGCGTCGCGCTGTTGGCTGTTACGGTCGCCTCGCCGGTAGTGACCGAACCTACCAGTTGTCCTGTGGCCGGGCTGTAATTCTCCTCGTCGTCGCAGGACGAGAAGACGCTTCCGACGACGATAGCCAACATTCCTAATAAATATTTTGCTTTCATATTGTTGCCTTTCTTGAAATTTGTTTTCCAAAAATGTCACTTACTCCACCTCGAATGAATCCACAGTCAACGTGATGTTTTCGCATGAGCCGCTGTCACCGGCGGTGAGGAAGTACGATGTCGAATTGTCAACGTATTTGTCCTTGTCGTCGCTTAAGTTCGCGCCGACACCAAGAATGTCGATTACAAAAACGTTAAGTTTGTCAATCTTGATGGACGCGCCAGTATTGTTGGTTATGGACACTGTGTAAGTTCCGTCACCTGTGATGTTTGCGTTCTGGTGGGTGATGTCCGTACCGCCGTCAGAGCCGTTGAACGACCAGTCGATTGAGCATCCTATCGCGCCGACACAACCGTTGGACAGTGTTCCAAGTCCGCTGATTGTGAATGTCACAGAAAGTTTCTGCTTGAACTTGACTTTGCTTGTGTTGAATGGCGGATTTGCAAACGTTCCTGAGCCGTACTCATTGTAAAGTTCGATTCGAAGATTGCTGTTACCCTCCAAGTCGCCGTATTTAATCAGGCTGTTGTCAACGGCTATCTTAGTTGGACCAGCGACTACAGCGCCTGCGGGTTTGAGGACGAGGTTTAGCACACTGTATTGGTTTGTGATGCCGGTTTCAGCGTCCTTCGTATCGGGAAGTCCAATCTGCAACGTGCCTTCATCGGTGTCGATGCCCAAAACGTAGAACTCAGTGCCTGTGAAATTGACAGTGCGCAGGTCGTTAGAAGCTTTTGCCAATGAAAGTTCTTTGTCGAAGACAATTTTGCTATCTGAAATGGTGTACTTTCCAGTCGTTTCGTTTTCGTCAAAGTCAACGAACGTGTACTCGCCACCGTTGTCGCTTGTACTTTCGAGGGTGAGGGCGAATGAATCGAAACCTGTCATTGTTGGAGCCCATGACGGATAAAACGGGGGAGCGCTAGACTTAAAGCCATTAGTCTCCCACGTCGAGTTTGCGCCGTTCCACCACAACCAGTCATACGGGGATTCCTCGCTGATGATGTAGGTCTGCGACTTTGAGGTCGGGACAGTGATGGCAGTATTGAGGTCGCTCGGCAGCGACGGGCTAACAGGCGCAGCAGCCGGACTGCCGCTGTTGCCATTATCTTCCTTGGGCAGGAGGTCGGGGTTGTTATACGCTTCCTCCGATATGTACGAGAATCCAAGCAGACACGGGCCTTCGTCAGAATTGTCGCGCAACACGGCGATTTGTAACGTGTGGTCGGTGAGGGACAGGATTTTCAGTTCAGCGTTCCAGTTAGTCGAAACACCGTCGAAGTTGGAGAGATGCAGTATCTTTGCATTCGTCAGCGTGATGGTGTGCTTGTCGGTGTCGATTATGAACGTACCCTTGCTGTTGCCATTATCAACATCATTTACCGTGACATTAGCACCATTGATGAGGTCGAAAGTCATCGTACCCCAGTCTTTGAGGACATCACCGGTGAGCCATGTGTTCCCTGCCCAGTCCGGGAACCAGTTCCAAGAGTCGAAACCGTCGCCGAGCGCAGAGAAACCGCCATTTACGTTGTTGTAGTTGTCGTCAACGCCGTAATATCCAAGCATACTCGGCCAGTATTTGCTGACACCGTCAGCATCAAGATCCATGACCCAAGTTTTCGACTTGCCGCTACCACCGGCGAGTTTACTCCACATCGGGTCGGTCAGGAGCGCGCCATTGGTGTTTTGGAAATCGAGCCATATAGTGTCAGACTGCACGTAGCCGCCCTGGGTCATTACGCCGAAGAAAGCATAGTATTTGCCGGCAAAGGGCACTGAAAACGAGCCTTCACGCTGCTGGACGTATCCACCGCCGACATTAGAGAAGTCCCAGCATACAGTCTTGTCTGTGCCGATAGATGGAAGCGTCGAATATGTTACCTTGTTGGTGGTTTGGTCGATAGACACGTCAAAAGCCAAGCCCTCAGCAAGCTGCGCCGACTCTACGCCCTTGCTGCCAAGGTCATATTCGTCGGGCGTGCAGGACGGCACAAGTAGCGCGGCGCCTGCAAGCATTGAAATTAGAATTTTGGATTTCATTTCTTTACCAATTTAAAAGTTAATTATGACTTGGACTTACCATCCTTGGTTTTGCGTCAAAACGCCGTTTGAAAGCGAAATCTGAGTCTGGGGAATCTGCATGAAGCCGCGCTTGGCAGTGATGTTGGCGGCGTCTATGACCACGACATCGTCGTTTCCGGCAGTCTTAGTCACCAATCCCGATTCGGCGATTGTGTTTGCCGCATCTTGCAATCCCCAACGAAGAAGATCCCAGTAGCGTATGCCCTCGAATGCAAACTCAAGACGACGCTCGCTCTTGAGGTTTTCGAGCGAGTATGTGCCGTTGGAACCCGTGGCGCGGCTATGAACCTTGCCAAAGTAGTCCGAGGCATTGCTGCTGCCAAGCTCCGCCGCCATGAGAAGTACGTCGGCGTAGCGGATGATTACATAATCCTGGCATTGCGAAATCTGCCAGTCGCCTGCCATGAGGTCTTGGATTGCGGACTGAAGCGTGCCGTTCTTGTATTCGGCAAGCGCAGTGAACTTCTTGTTGAAATATCCAGTATATTCGCGCTGGTCTTTGAGGGCTTTCGACACGAAATCCTGCGCGCTTTCCACACCTTCGCCAGCACAGTCGATAATGGATGCCGACTTGCGGCTGTCGTTGCTGCCAAACGCGTTGACGAGCTTTGGATTTACCGAGCAGGAACTCCAGCCCTGACCGTATGGATACGCATAGACTGAGCCACGTCCCATGGAAACCTGGCATATCGTGCGGTTGCCGTCGTTGTTGCCGTTGTAGTCGGCGGTATAATTGAATTTGAGTGTCAGGACGCACTCCTTGTTGCCACGCTCGTAGGTGGTGTGCTCAAGCGGCGACCAATCTGCCGCGCCGTTGTATGCCTCGGCGGCAGAAGCCGGCCAAAGATCCTTGAAATTCTCCACAAGGTCAAACTTCTTGCTCGAAATCACGTCTTCAACAGCCGCAAGTGCGTCTGCCTTGGAACAACCCTCGGGATCCGAGCCATAATAGCCGCTGTAGAACAGATATACACGAGCCAACATCGCCTCAGCAGAATACTTGGTGATGAAGCCGTCGTATGCAGGAACACCGGCATTGTTGTTTTGAGCCTCGGAAATCGACTCGATGGCAGACTTCAAGTCGCTTACAATCTGCGCATAAGTCTGTGCGGGTTCTGACTGTGGGATATTCTCCTGCGTCTCCGTCAGTACGAGGGGCACACGCTCGAAAAGGCGCACCATGTCGAAGTAGCAGAATGCACGGATTGCCTTCGCCTGCCCGACATAGTTCTTGACTTCTTCTGACTCGTTGCCGCCCATGTTGTTGATGAGCATATTGCAGCGGTAGATGGCCTTGTAATAGAGTTCCCAAAGGGTGTTGAAGAGGTTGACCTGGGAATTGTCCTGACCGAGGTCAAAACGGTCGATGACCTGGGCATTACGGGCGTCCGAAACTCCATACGCGCCGAAACACTCGTCGGAAAGCAACATCGATGTATGTTGGAATGTGAATGTAGGACCACTCGCAACAGTGCACTGCCAGCCGTCGTAACAGCCAATCAAAGCCCTGTAAGCGTCAGAATCCTTTTGGTAGAAGTTGGCGGTGGTAGACTCGGTCTTAGACTCCACATCCAGAAAACTCTCGCTACACGATGCAACTCCCAAAGCGACCAGTCCCAAGGCTGCCGCAGTTCCTATTTTGAATTTGCTTTGTTTCATTGTCTTAAAGAATTAGCGTTAATTAGAATTTGAGGTTAACACCAAACAGAATCACACGCGGACGAGGATAGTAGCAGAGGTCAACACCAGGCGCCCAGCTGTCGATGCCGTAGCCGACTTCGGGATCCATGCCGTCGTACTTAGTGAACGTAACAAGATTCTGGACCTGGAAGTAAAGCCTGCACTGGCTAATCCAATCGTACTTGACGAGCTTCTTGCAGAAGTCGTAGCCGAGCGTAACGTTGCTGATGCGGAAGAAATCGCCATCCTGAAGGAACAGGTCAGAGAACTGCCAGTTGATGTTGGTGTTTGTCACCCTCGGAATCTTGTTGGAAGTGCCTTCGCCAGTCCAACGGTCGAGGATTGCCGTCGTGTAGTTAGCCTGGGCATTGCTCATGTTGCGGTAGCTCTGCACAATCTGGTTGCCAGCCACGCCGTTGCCAGTGAACGAGAAATCAAAGCCTTTATAATCCATCGTGAGCGATACGCCGTATGTAAAGTCAGGCGTGCCGTTGCCGAGGTTTACCTTGTCGTTGTCGTTAATCTGGCCGTCGCCGTTAACATCGACAAACTTCACGTCGCCCGGCTTTACGTTAGCCTGCAAAACTCCATTGCCGGCAGCAATCCAATCCTGGATTTCCTGTTCGTTTTGGAAAATACCGGCAGTCTTGTAGCCCCACCAGTAGCCGATAGGCTCGCCATTGGAAGCGCGTTCCATCTCGCCGTCGTTGTCGTAAAGGTTGCCGGACGAATTACCGTGTATGATGCCGTCCTCGTTGGGGATGTTGCCAACCTTGTTCTTATTATACGCACCGTTGATGCCGACAGTGTAGTTGAGATCCTTGCCAATCTTGTCGCTCCAAGTAATGCCAAGCTCAACGCCAGTGTTCTTCACGTCGCCGCCGTTGATGTAGGGTTTTTCCTCAGTACCTGCGGTGGCAAGGATTGGAACTGACACGAGCCAGTCCTTTGTGTTCTTGATGTAGAAGTCGAAGTTGACATTCAACCTGCTCCTCAAGAAGCGGGCGTCAAAGCCTATGTCGGTCTGCTCCGAAGTCTCCCAAGTGATTTCCTCGTTGGAAAGGCGGCTCGGGTAAGAACCCCAGTATGCGCTCTGGCCAGCTGCGCCGTATTCAGTGCCAAAGTTGTAGTATGTCATCGTGCTCTTAACAGGCGCGGCGTACATGTAGTTGCCGATGTTTTGGTTGCCTACCTGACCCCACGAAGCGCGAAGCTTGAAGTAGTCCATCACGCCGGTAATAGGCTCGGCAAAACTTTCGTTGGTGATAATCCAACCTGCCGACACGGACGGGAACACGCCAAAACGGTGTCCTTCCGCAAAACGCGAAGAACCATCTACGCGGACTGTTGCATTAATCATGTAGGTCTCTTTCCATGTCCAGCCAAGACGTGCAAAGTAGGAAACGAGTTTTTCTTCATCGTTGGGATTGCCGCTGATGCTGATGCCTTCGTCGGTAGTCGTGGCTGTACCATTGTTGATGTAAGCGTGCTCCCAGTCGTCAAAACCTTCACGCAAGCCACCTTGCTTGCCCCACATGTTGATGCCATACGCCTGGTAGGATTCCATACCAACCATGGCGTTGAAGGCATGTTCGTCGAGATTCCAGTCGTATCCCAAAGTGTTTGTCCAAGTGAAACCAAACGAATTGCCGCTGCCTTGCGTGGCCTCTGTCCTCGTATCGTTGATGGAATACGGCGAGAAGTGGTACATCGGCTTGAACGAGCGGTTGTCGTATGAGTTGTAGTTGACACCGAATACTGAACGGAATTTCAGCTTGCTGATAGGCTGGATTTCGGTATAGACGTTGCCAGTGAAATTGGCGTTGTTGTTCTGATTGTTGCTATTGAGCATCATCATGCCGTAAGGGTTGCCGTCGCCTTTGTACCACAAAGAATTGTCAGTGGCGTTGTAGCCAGTGTTATAATTGTCCGGGCCGTATATCGGGGTGAGCGGCGTAGCGTTGAACGCCGAGCGAAGTCCGTTGTTGTACTGGTTGCCAACAGAGATGCCGTTGGTCTGCTTGTAGTTGAAGCCAATCTGCTCGCCAATCTTCACGATGTCCCTGATGAGTTTGTAATCGCTGTTGACGCGGAAATTGTAACGCTTGTAATTGGAAATGTCCTTGCCGCCAACTACGCCTTCCTGATCCATGTAGCCCATCGAAATGGCGTATGTGCCATTCTCTCCGCCGCCAGTGATGCCGAGGGTGTAGCTCTGCGTTGAGGCATTGTCAACAAACATCTGGTCAACCCAGTCGGTATTGATAAGATTGCCATTGGCGTCGAGGATACCGACACCGGCAGGATAGAGATTGCCATCGGCATCCCTCATCATCGACGCCCAGTTGTACGCGCCGTTTCCGCTGTTGAGGTTTTGCTCGTCCATGATGGCCATGTACTGTTCAGAATTGAGCATATTGACCTTGCGGGCTACATTTTGGATGCCGTAATATGCGTCGAAAGAAATCACCGCCTTGCCAGCCTTGCCTGATTTTGTAGTGATAAGCACAACGCCGTTGGCAGCCTGTGCGCCGTAGATTGCGGCAGAAGCGGCGTCCTTCAACACGTCTATGCTCTCGATGTCGGCAGGGTTGAGGGTGGTGATGTCGCCCCTCACGCCATCAATGATATAGAGCGGACCAGAATTGCCGACAGTGCCAAGACCACGGATATTGACTTTCATGTCGCTGCCCGGCTGTCCCGAAGTAGAAGTGATGGTCATGCCAGGTGTCTGACCTTGCAACGCCTGAAGGGCATTGTTGGTGTTTTGACGGGCGACCTCGTCGCCTTTCACTTGGAGGGTGGCACCCGTTACGAGTTTCTTCTTCTGCACGCCGTAGCCGATTACGACCACCTCTTCGAGTTGCTCGTTGTCTTCTTTTAGCGTGAAATCCTTCTCAATTGTCGCACCATTGGTCATCTGGACTTCGACTTCCATGTTTTGGTAGCCGATGAAGGACGCCTGGATGGATTGAGTCCCGGACGGCACACCTCCCAGCTCATAATTTCCGTCCATGTCGGAAATCGTGCCGATTGTAGTGCCCTTGACGATGACGTTGGCACCGGGCAGCCCCATGCCAGTCTCATCGAAAACTTTGCCCTTGACAGTGCCTTGCGCCGAAACGTTTAGCGAAAAGGCCGTCGCAATCAACACCAGGAGCGCACGTAACGCACCCCACGATGTCCGATGGGCTTGGTTAGCATTTATGTTTCTCATCATTTTTAGTAATTTAATTTTTAAGTGTTCTTTTTTTCAAAATCAGTATTTTTCAAACCTAACTTACCCTATAATATCAATATCAATTTCAGCAACTGAACCGTGTTATTTTTCAACCGTGCAAATTAACAAAATATTAATTGTATATCCAACTTTTTAACAAAAAATTTACAATATTTTTTGAAAATATTTTGCAATGACCTAACTGATAACGATTTCCACAGTCAACGAACATGATGTCAGACAAAATATCATGGTTTTGTACGTGAATTGACGCTAATTTGTATTATCTTTGCCGCCACATAACTAAAAAATGACACACGAAAAACTCAAAAAAATATCCTTCGTCCTTTTGTCGCTTGTATCGTTCATGGTATTCCACATTTTGTACAAATACCATTTTTTCATACAGGAGCAAAACCGTGTGTTCATTTGGTCAGAGCAGTATTTCGCGGAATATCTATCCCAAAATTCAATCCTGACACGCTTTTTGGGCGACTTCTTGACCCAGTTTTTCTATTACTTGTACGTCGGGCCCGTGATAGCCGCCGCTTTGATATTATTAAGTGTAATAGAAAGTTACAGATATTTTGATAAGATTTTTGACAAAAAGTTAAGTTACATTATAATATTATCAATCGAAATAGTCTTAATATTCACAGTTTTTGACAATAGTTTTAAGATTGATTACTTATTATCAATATTATTTGGATTATTATCGTACAATATCCACTCGAAATGCTTTAAAAATGAAGGCATTGTACCGGCAGTGGCAAGTCTTCTGATTGTATATTACTTGGCGGGATTTGCGCAAATAATCTTTGCAGTGCTTTATGCAGTCAAGTCACTGAAACAAAAGCAGTTAAAAGTGTTTTGGGTTCTGCCGGCAGTGGCACTGATAATCCCGATATTTGGGCATAGATTTTTTCAGACAACATATAAAAACAACCTCGCGTACCCAAAATTGTACGCCCCTGCCCTACCCGACTCATACGCTGAATTTTCATACTCAATCGCCACCGAATATTACTTCAAGCATTTTGACAAAGTTGAGCAAATGGCTATTACTCAAGACACTATGACGGCTCAATCCGGGATTTATTACAACATGGTTCAAGCGCAAAGGGACTTGTTGCCCGACAAGATTAAGAGCCAGAAAATCCCGGAACTCGGCACACTTGTCCACATCGACGAAAATTCGCCCCTCGAAGCCATAAACCTGATGAACGACTTTTACTATCTTTTGGGCGACATGGCGATGGCGGAGCGCGCGGCAATCATGGCGCAAGTTTTCTCGACTGAAAACCGCAACGTGAAGATGATTAAGCGGTTATGTGAAATTAACCTCGTCACCGGCGACACGGCGATTGCCATGAAATATGTCAGAATCCTTGAAAAAACACTTATATATAAGGACTGGGCAAAAAGGCACAACCCCTACACATTGGACGAAAAAGTCGAAAAGGAGATTTTGGAAAAACGCAAATTCTGCAACACGTCCAACTCCATCAGAATCAACGACAACTGCCGCGAAATCCTTATTGAACTCTTGGAAAGCAACCCCGAAAACACTATTGCGCTCGACTATCTGCTTTGTACCGACCTGATTTTGGGTCAGGTAAACACATTCAAGGCGGATTATTACAAGTTTTGCGTCCAAAACGGCCGTAAACGACTGAAACCCTTATACATAGAAGCACTCTCAAAATGAAAAGACTATACCTGATACTGACATTATTTTTACTGACATTCTGCAAGTCCAACCCTGTAGATGTCAAGCAGTTGGACATTTTACCGACGATTTATCCCGACTATATCGGCGTAAGCATACCGCCAAACATCGCGCCGTTGAACTTTTTGGTGCGCGACAGCTGCAAGTCGGTGCTTGTGAGTGTGGCTTTTGAGGATAAAAAAATCACAGCATCAAGCCGCAACAACCACGTCCGCTTTGACATCGGCGAATGGAAAGCGTTGATTAACAATGCGATAGGCAATGACATCGAAATCACGGTTTGCGCCGAGAAAGAGGACGGGGAGTTTTATCAATTCAAAAGTTTCAGTGTCCACGTAGAAAAAGATTCTATCGACGCATACCTAACTTATCGCCTCATCGAGCCAGATTATGAGGTATTTTCACGGCTGAAAATTGAACAACGTTGCATAGAAAATTTTGACAGGAAGGACATCTGTAACCATAACATCACAAACAATTCGTGCATGAACTGCCACACGTTTGCCTTTAACAATCCAAACACGTCGCTGTTCTATGTCCGTGGAGCAAACGGCGGGGCGATTCTCAACAGGAATGGAATGTTAAGAAAACTGAATATAAAGACTTTAGACATGGCATCGAGTTCTGTCTACGGACACCTCTCCAAGGACGGGAGATATTTTGTATTTTCCACAAATGTCATTATCCCCGGGCTTCACGCCGACGCCGCCAAACGTATGGAGGTATTCGACACAAAGTCAGATGTTTATGTAGCTGATTTTGAGACTAATGAAATAACCACAAGTCCACTTTTAAGCGACACGGCGAGGTCGGAAACTTTTCCGTGTTTTTCGTCCGACGGCAGAAAAATCTTCTTCTGCTCCGCGCCTGTCCTCAAAAACAACGTCAACGACATCAAGAATGTCCACTACGACTTGGTGAGCATTGACTTTGAAAATGGCAAAATCGGCTCGCACACCGACACGATTGTCAAGGCGGAATACGGCGACCGGCAAATCTCCGTGTGCCTTCCCGCCGTCTCTCCCGACGGCAAGTACCTGATATACACCGAGGCAGACTACGGGACGTTCCCAATTTGGCACAAGGAAACCGAGTTGAGGATGATAGACCTCCAAAACGGCACTACGGATTCGCTCTTGGGCGTAAATTCAAGGAACAGTGATACTTACCACACTTTCTCGTCAAACTCAAAATGGGTTGTCTTCGCCAGCAAACGTGACGATGGGCTATACGGCAAACCGTACTTTTTCCACATCGACACCGACGGCAAGACCACAAAGCCATTCGCGCTCCCGCAGGAATATCCCGACTTCTACGACAACTGCCTTAAATCGTTCAACATCCCCGAACTCAGCAAGGGCGCAGTCCCATTTTCGACAAAGGATGTGGAGAGCGTTTTGAAAATGGAAAGTGAGGATTTTATAAAAGAATCACACAAATAATGTCTTTGGTTGCCTTGAAAGATTTCCGCGAAGCGACAAAAAATAAAGTTTAATTGTGCCAAATACAAAAAAGTATATAACTTTGCGGCGTTCCAGCACTATCAGCCATGGACAACGACATAACCGGTTTCACCAGTAACACATTAATTTAGTGGACATTCCCATAAAACTACCATTCATAATCACAGCAATGGCGATTGCATCTTGCGGCGGGGTGACATACGAGGAACAGCACCGTCACACGCCACCCGTGAACACAGTCTCGAACTCGACAGACAGCGTCACCGCCGTGAAAAATACGCCGCCGCTACCTCTCGACAAACGCTGGGTGGCGGGTCACGAAGTCTCGCTGACGGAAGTCGAGGCCACCGGCATCGAAAAATGTTTCACGGCGGAAGAAATCCCTGACGCAATATTTTCAAAAATGCAGGGCAAGAGTTGGCCTACGCACTGCACACTCCACCGCTCAGACCTGCGCTACCTGCGCATACTCCACAACAACGCCGACGGCAATCCGCAGATGGGCGAACTGATGGTGAACAAAAAAATCGCCGACAAAGTCCTGAAAATCTTCCGCAAACTCTACGACAACGGCTACCGCATCGAGAGGATGGTGCTGGTCGACAACTATGACGGCGACGACGACGCATCGATGCGCGACAACAACACTTCGTCATTCAACTACCGATGCGTCCCCGGCACAAAATCCATATCAAGGCACAGTTACGGACTTGCCATAGACCTCAACCCGTTCTACAACCCGTACATCGACAGCAAGTCGGTCGTGCGTCCTTCAAACGCCGAAAAGTACGCCTTTGGCCGCGACACTGCCGAAATTCCATACAAAATCGACCGCAACGACCTGGCGTACAAACTATTCCGCGCCGAAGGCTTCGGCTGGGGCGGCGCATGGTCAAGGAGCAAGGACTACCAGCACTTCGAGTGGAGGGATTAAAGTTTCAACTCCACTCCCCTACCCTCGTACTTTACCGGCACAAACTTCTTTGCCTCTGCCATTCCAAGGCCATTATTACCGTCCACCAAGACCACGTGGAACTCGCGGGTCGCGGGCATGTTGGCGTAACTGCCACGGCGGTCGGAGATTGAGAGGGCCTTTTTGGATTCGGAGTATGAAAACTCGATTTCGGAATACTCGCCCTGCTGGTAGTTGAGATTGTCGCCCTCGTCCTCGTAGAGCGTGAAACGGCCGTCGGCACCGGGGTAAACACGGATTTCGAGCGGCGCGGCGGGTGCCTCGTTGGCGTGCTGCACTACGGGTCCCATCGGCAGAATCGAGCCCTGCGGAACCATGAGCGGGATTTTGGCTATCGGCGCGTCGACAGTCACGGTCTGTCCGCCGTCGTAAACCTTGCCGTCGAAAAAGTCGACCCACTTTTTGCCCATCGGGAGGTAGACGTCGCGGGTCTTGGGCTTGTCCGCCTTCTGCTGCTCCTTCGCAAAATCGGACGGCGTTTTCCAGTAAAGGCGGAAACGCGCCGCGCCGGTCTGCCGGTTTTGGGTCTCGCAAACTATCGGATATTCCTTGCCGGCCTCGAGGTCAAGGAACTCGAAATACGGTTCGTTGCCGGCGATTTCCATCTTGAGGGTGTCGCCGTTGAAAATGATAACGCGGGTATCGAAACTCTTGATTTGGAACTGGTATTTGCCACTCTCGGGCGCGACGATTTTGCCCTCCCAGCGTATCGAATATACGCTGTCGGTAACGTAGTCGGGGCGGCCGGTGTACCAATACACATCTACGTTCTTGGCGGTCTCGTGGCGCGTCATGTTCTTGAAATCGGGGTCGTTATAAAACTTTACGTCTATGCCCTCCTTGCCGTCGGCGGTGCGGAAAACCGTCTCGGGCACAAGGTGCGAAATCTGCGGCGGCGTGTGGTACATATAGTCAGTGACAGGTGCCACAAGCATCTCATTACCAAACATATACTCGTCCTTTGCCGCGCAAGCCGCCTTGTCAGCCGGGAAGTCCATCGCGAGGGGTCGCATCATGGTATAATCGGCGGTAAATACCCTGCCCGCCAACGAATATATGTAGGGCATCAGGCGGTAGCGGAGTTTGTCATAATCCACAAGCACGGGCATGAAACCGCCCATCTCCCACATCTCGCGCGGCGCGTCGGACCCATGCGAGCGGAACACCGGCGAGAACGCCCCGAACTGGAACATCCGAGTGTAAAGTTCCATGTACGCGGGGTCTTTTGCGCCGTAGGTGAACAGCCCGTCGTAACTGCCTATCAGAAAGCCTCCTATGTCAAAACTCCAATACGGCATTCCCGATGCGCAGAAGTTGAGCCCGGCGGTTATCTGGTCGCGGTAAATCTCCCAACTTGCGCCTATGTCGCCGCTCCACACAATCGCGCCGTCGCGCTGGATTCCAGCAAACGCCGAGCGCGTCAGGATGCAGGCGCGGCGGCTTTGGTCGGTGGTCGTCCACTTTTGGAAGGCGTTGTCGCATACCGCCAAGACGTATGGGTTGAGGTAGCGGGTAGAGGATCCCAAGTAGTTGTTTTCCAGACGCTCTGTCTCGTATTGGTGGGCCTCCTTGGTGAGCGAGTTTGTAACGTCGGGCTCGGTGCTGTCGTGCCACCAGCCGTCGAAGCCTTGTGGGTAGATGTTCTGGTAGACATACTTGTTGTAGACCTCGCGCGCCTCGGGGTTGTAGAAGTCGATGTAGCGGAAGTTTCCCCAGCCAATCGGCTCATACAGAAGACGTTTGGCGTACATCTCGTCGTGCATTTTGGTGTCCATCGCCACGCATGGCCATATCGAGATTATGGCGTGGAGGTTCATGGAGTGCAGCTCGTCCATCATCGCCTTTGGGTCGGGGAAGCGCGAGCGGTCGAACTCCATGCAACTCCATTTTCCGGGCTCCCACCATTCCCAGTCCTGAACCATGCAGTCGAGGGGGATGTTTTGGGCGCGGTAACGCTTTGCCACGTCAAGGAGTTCGTCCTGGCTTTTGTAACGCTCCTTGCTCTGCCAGTATCCAAACGCCCACTTGGGGAGCATCACGGCGCGGCCGGTGAGTTTCCTGTACTCGGCGATTGTAGCGTCGGCGTCGCTGCCAGCAAACACATAATAGTCAATGTTGTCGGCCATTTTGGAGTTGAAGGCTATGCTGTTGCCGCGCGACTCGAACTCGGTGAAGGAGTAGTTGTCCCAAAATATTCCGTAGCCCGCCGTGGTCATCATCACGGGGCTGACGGCGTTTGTGTTCGACTGCGAGAGGGTCACGCTGCTGTTGCGGTAGTTAATTTGGTTATCCTGATTCTGACCGAACCCGTAGATGCACTCGTCGCCGAAGATGCTGAACTCCTGCGCCACGGTGTAGCCTTTGTCGCCCTTGAACTCCACCGGCGAGAACACGCTCCTGTTTTCGGCGAGGAAGTTGCCGCAGCCTGATTTTGAGTACGTAACGCCGCCGTCGGTCTTTGAGACGCCCACTTTGAGGCTCGCGGTCTTCACGATTACCGAATCGTCGGTCTCTGTCTTTACGAAATCTACTCTTGGCGGGTTTTGCGTGACCACAAGGCTTGTCTTCTTGTCGCTGCCGCCGGTCCACTTAACGCAACGGACGGTGTTTTCGGAGTAGAACTGGATTCTCGTGCCGGAATTTTTGCCCGGGAACACGATTTCTACGCCGCTGTCCGCCGTGCGCACCTCGGAGCCGCCGGAGCATGACGACAAAAACGCGGCGGCAAACGCCACTGCCGCGATGTTTCTCATATTTTTGTTCATGGAGTGTATGTGTTAAAGTTAACAGATGCAAAGGTGGAAAAAAACAGGGAAATGGCAAAAAATTTTTCATCTCCACACAACCTCGCCGCTGCGGATTCCGTTGTCGTCATTGCGGATTTTAAAGCGGATTTTTGACACAGCCGACGGCTCCGGAAGCTCCACCGCGCCCCACGCCAGCGAGTCGGACGTGTGGAAAAACGTGAGCACATCGCCGTCAAAAAGCTTTTCCGCCGTGCGTCTACGATATGCTCGCAGGATTTTTTGCTCAAATCACAAATACTCCTTATCTTTGTGGAAAAAGCAAAAACATGGATTTTGAAAGATTACATACCGACAACGCCCTGAAAATCAAAGAAATGTCCGACATGGCGACTGAGATTGTCAGGGAATACTACGACCCGATAATTGGCGCGGAACACAATTCGCACTTGCTGAACAAGTTTCAGACTGCGGACGCCATCACGGACCAAATCCGCCACGGATACCGCTATTATTTCATCAAAAATGGCGGCGAAACCATCGGTTTCATGGCGTTCTATCCGCGCAACGACGCTATGTACCTGAGCAAATGGTACTTGCACAAGCAACACCGCAACAAGGGATTCGGCCGCAAATGCCTCAACTTTATAATCGGAGAAGCCGAAAAGGACGGTTTGAAGGCTATCGAATTGAATGTCAATAGGTTCAATATCACCCAAAAGAGGTATGAGAAGTTGGGGTTCAAAAAAATCCGCGAAGAAAAAAACGATGTCGGCAATGGATTTTTCATGGACGATTTTGTGTATCGGCTTGATTTTGACGCAAATACAGAGCGGTTGAAACTGATAGTTTCCCAAGGGCTGTACGACAACGAAATCAAGCAAATCGCTTTCAAAGTCATCGACGGAGGGCGCATCGACGATGCCGAGGCGTGGACGCTATATACCCGCGCCGAATTAGGCTTGCTCGGAATGTTGGCGTTTGAGGTAAAACGCAGAAAATCAGGCAATAAGGTATATTACAACCGCAATTTCCACATCGAGCCTACCAATGTCTGCGTCAATAATTGCAGGTTTTGCAGTTACAAGAAGCCGCAAGGCGACGCACAGGCGTGGGAACTATCCATGGAAGAAATCCTTCACCGCGTCGCGGCTTACAAAGGCAGCAAAGCCACTGAGGTCCACATAGTTGGCGGTGTGCATCCCGACCGCGACATCGAATATTACGGACGGCTCATCCGCGAGGTCAAAAAAATCCTTCCCGGCATTGTCGTCAAGGCGTTCACAGCCGTGGAAATCGAATACATGGTCAACAAGGCGGGGCTGTCGATTGAGGAAGGCCTCCTGAAGCTCAAAGCGGACGGCCTCGAAAGCATTCCCGGCGGCGGCGCGGAGATTTTTGACGAAAAACTGCGCTCCGAGATTTGCCCCGAAAAGACCAAATCGTCCGTATGGCTCGACATACACCGCACCGCCCACAAACTCGGCATAACGACCAATGCGACAATGCTTTATGGTCACAAGGAAAACTACTCGCACCGCATCGACCATCTGAGCCGCCTGCGCAAATTGCAGGACGAGACGGGCGGATTCAGCGCGTTCATCCCGCTCAAATTCCGCAAGGAAAACAACTCTATGCACGACATCGGCGAAGTGCCGCTCACCGAGGATCTCCGCAACTATGCAGTGTCGCGGATTTACCTCGACAACTTCCCACACATCAAGGCGTACTGGGTGATGTCTGGCTTGGAAACCACCAAACTCGCCCTTCAATACGGCGCGGACGACATCGACGGCACGGTGGACGACTCCACCAAAATCTACACGATGGCGGGCGTGGACGGCAAACCCTCGATGACCGTGGAACAAATCAGAGAACTTATTGAATCCGTGGGACTTACACCAGTGGAGCGGGACACTTTCTATAATGAAGTTTAGGGAAGGCAGTTATACACAAAATCATTCTGAGGTCATTATTTTTATTGTATCTTGAAGACAGGGGTGCGACAGATTCCAAATTTTATGGATCAATAATGGAAAATGCCGATAAATATTTTGACATCCTAAAAGATGTTAATGCCACGTATAGGCTATATTCCAAATTAGAGGAACAGTTTAACGGTAACGTATTTTCCTTATTGGACGGTGAGTGCGCAAAAGTTACCAACGAACACCTTGAATTTGTAAGGAAATGTTTCATTAATGGTTATGAAAATGATGGGCAAACGGAATTGTTTGAAGATTGGCGGTTGTTTGATTTCAAAATTATACAAATAGAGTTGCTCAGTGAAATATATGAGCGTTTTTTGGAAGAGTCGGATCCGAAGGGCAAAAAAGGAGCAGGAGCGTATTATACTCCTGTGTCATTGGTGGAGTTGATATTGGATGAAGTGCTTCCTATAGGAAGCCAGAAAATGGCTGTTTCAAGATTGCTACGTTGAAAAGGTGTATAATTTTTCGATACTGAGGAAGTCCACAAAAGATTTTGGCGGACAGTTGTTTGGCTCTGCGATAGGTCCTGTCTGCATAGCGTTTTATCAGAAGGACGAACCTCTTGATAAATCCGAGAAGGTTGTGTATCATGCTCCAAAAACATACATTAAGTCAAATGTGCTTGATGGTGTAGTAATCGATAGTTCTGATGTGAAGTATCTGCCCCGCGAAGAATGTCAAAAAACAGATACAAAGATTTGGAAGATAGCGATGTGGGGCGGGGATATGGATTACGAGTTAATACAACGATTGTCAAAACTACCTAAATTAAGACAGTACTTGTTAAAAAACAAAATTAAATATGGTGTCGGATTGCAATTTGTTGATTCTACACTTTGAATCAAGGCACTTGAATTTTGGAGTGATAAAGCATTTTATATTTGATTATAGTAAGCCGCATTAGGGAAAGTACATAATGAATGGATAAGTTTCGCTATATTTTTTCCATAAAAATATGTTGTAAAATGTTATTTTTATATTAATTTTGTCGCTAACAAAATAACACTTAATTTTTTTTTAATTACCAACAGATATGAGAACAAAAATTTTGAAATGCACGCTTTTGTCGGCACTTGTGATGGGCTCGGTGTCGGCAGGGGCGCAGACTACGCTCTCAGAGACGGAAGTCGGCGAAATCTACACCAACGTCTGGGGCGCGCCCAAACAGCACGTTACAGTCCATGACCCGAGCATCGCCGTCGGCTACGACCACGACGGCATCATCACCGGCGAGCCCAACGACAACAAGGTCTACCTAATCTTTGGCTCGCACATGGCGTGGGCAAAGTCAACCGACCTTGTCAACTGGACGACCTTCACCAACAACATCAACACCAGTTACAAGACAATCTTCGCCGAACCGGCGGCTTGGTCGGCGTTGGGCAGTGCCAACTACGACGTATCGGGCAACCTCTGGGCACCGGACGTAATCTGGAACAAGGACATGAAAAAATGGTGCATGTACATGAGCGTCAACGGCGACTATTGGTACAGTAGCATCGTCCTATTGACCGCCGACGACCTTGACGGCAACTGGACATATCAGGGCGAGGTGATATTTTCGCGCGTCAACGACAAGGACAAAAACGACGAGGTGAAGGCCGACGTCGAAAAAGTAACCACCGAGACCGACCTCACCCGCTACGCCCAAAACCGAAACGGAAACCTCACCTACGGCACCAATTGCATCGACCCGTGCGCATTCTACAGCGAGGACGGCGACCTCTACCTGACTTACGGCTCGTGGTTTGGCGGCTTGTACCAAATCAGGCTCGACAAGGCCACCGGCCTTCGCGACTACACGCACACCTACACCACCGCCACCACCGACCCTGCAAACGCCACCGAGGACATCTATCAGGGACACAAAATTGCTGGCGGCAACAACGTCTCGGGCGAGGCCTCATACGTCCAGTACATCAACGGGAAATACTATCTCTTTGTTACTTACGGCGGACTCGCTGCGGCAGGCGGCTACAATATGAGGGTATTCTGGTCCGACAGTCCCGAAGGCCCGTTCCTCGACATGAACGGCAACGACGCCCGCTACTCGTCCACCAACACCGGCACCGGCTCTATCAACGGCACTGTGGGACTGCGACTTATGTCGTATTACCAGTACCAGATGATGGAACTCGGCAACACCGCGCAGGGACACAATTCGGCTTTCGTTGACACCGACGGCAACGCATATCTGATATACCACACGCGCTTCAACGACGGCTCTGAGGGGCATCAGGTGCGTGTCCACCGCCTCTACAACACCAAAAACGGCTACCTGACCGCCGCGCCTTTCGAGTACAACGGCAAGAATTACGATGCCACCGCCATCAACGCCGCCGACGTGCCAGGCTTCTACAACGTGATTTACCACGGCAACGGCACCAACTACGCCGCCCTCGAATGTGCCACCGAAAAGTCAATCCAGTTCAAAGCCGACGGATCCATCTCTGGCGACTACACAGGCACTTGGGCTGTTGACGGCAAATACCTCACCCTAACCATCGGCGGCGAAACTTTCGACTGCGTGCTATCCTACGAAGACTACGAGGGAATCACATACAAGACGCTGGCTTTCAGCGGCGTATGCGCCAACAAATCGCTCTGGGGCTACCGTCTCGCCGCCGAGGCTCAGATTTACGACGACAAGACCGCCCTGGTCTACAATGTCAACAACACCACCCTGCCCGCCACAATCTATTCGGGACAGGCGTTGACGCTCAAAACCACCGGCTCATACAACGCCACAATCACTTGGGACGCTTCCGGCGCGCTCGACGCCGACGGCAAGGTGAAATCCGTTACCGCCAACACCAACGCCACTCTGAAGGCGACAATCAAGGTGGGCGATTACGCTTACACCAAGAATATTTCCGTCGTTATTTCCGCCGAAAATCCGATGGAAATGGTAACGAACCCGCTTGCCAATTACGCCGACATCGAGGCCTTCAACACAGCCCAACCAGTACCCGGCATCAATTCCAAGACCGGCCTCAGCATCAGTTTCTACGTCGATGGATTGAGTTCCGACTGGGACAAAATCGGCAATTCCACCGACAACAATTATATAATGTACCTCTCTGTCCTGCACGTTAACAACAGCGACTGGTACGAGGCCACCGCAACGAAAACCAATGGCGGCGATTGGGATTCGTATAAAGATGTAAGAGCATTTGTTACAATTAGTTACAATCCCGACGGCACGGTTGCGTACTACAAGGACGGCAAAATAATCCTCAAATATTCGGCGGGTACAACGGCAAGTTACCCCTCGGGCTCGTCCAACAAGGTTTCCGACGTTTGCGCAAGTGCCATCAACTACTACAAAAACGGACAATTCGTCTTTGCGCCAGTAAGCAACGTGAGCATCTCAAACATCATCGTCGGCTACTCTCAGGATTTCGACCCGACGAGCTACAAACCGTTTGACTACAGCGCGTTTGCGTTCTACGAGGATTATGATTTCAACGGCTCTGTCAGCAACTGGACATGTCCAAACGGCATCCTCAGCACACAGTCGGACGACACATACGGTGTCAACATCAAAGTATCGCCCAACGGCTCGGGCAACCGTTCCGCCATCAACACCTTCACCGGCGTAGACGCGCTGAAAGAGTACACCTTGCAGTTTGACGTTCAGGCACTCAACGGCGATGTCAACGACCGTTCCGAAGGTCAGATAGCCATCACAAACACCGACAACGCCACCGGCAACAACGCCATCGCGTCAAGCAATTATATCTTCATGCTTCAAGCCCCGAAATTCTTCACCGGCGACGTCCGCACCACTTGGTACGTCAACGGCGACGAAAACCAGTCGATAACCATTCCGCAAAGCTCTTGGGCGCGCATCACCTGCAAAGTCAACGCCGAGACCAACCAAGTGGAAACCACCATCATCGACCGCGACACGAAGGCAGAGATTTGGACCGGCACCACCGAGACCAACGGCTCTGCGACGCTCAAAGGCCTTTGGCTCTTGGCGGGACGCGGCACGGGCTACGTCGCCATCGACAACATCGGCGTCTGGGACACCAGCGTTGACGTAGAGACATACGACGAATACCTCGACCGCATCGCCAACGAACCCGAGAATCCTGAAAATCCCGAAGATCCTACTACGGCAATATCAGAAATTTCCCTGTCGTCCGCCGGATACAAAATCTATCCCAACCCGACCGCCGACAAACTATTGACCACCGCCGCCGGCAAGTACCAAATCTTCAATTCTAACGGCCGCCTCATAATGAGCGGCATCCAGGACGAAGACGGCAGCATCGACCTCTCCGGACTCACCCCCGGCCTCTACATCATCCGCCAGGGCGCCAACTCGTCTAAGTTCATTAAACAATAAACTTCATAATCTTCAATCCCGCACCCGGCACAGTGGACGATTCCATTGGGTCGGGTGCTATTTATAATACATCAATCACACTCACTATGAAAAAAGCAACGTTACTGATTTGCATCGCCACACTCATTGGATGTGCAGATGCTACTGACACACAAAAGGCTGACACACTGGACATAACATTCGACTATCCTGCCCAAATGTGGGAGGAGACACTGCCGCTTGGCAATGGCAGGCTCGGAGCAATGCCTGACGGCGGCATAACAAAAGAAACCCTGGTGCTCAATGAGGAGACGATGTGGAGCGGTTCGGAATTTGACGTTTCTAACCCCGAGGCGCAAAAATACCTGCCCGAAATCCGCAAAAAACTTTTACAAGGCGACAATCTCGCCGCCGAAGCCATTATGAAACAGCATTTTACATGCAGTGGCGGTGGCAGTGTCAATCCTCACTACGGCTGCTATCAGACGCTTGGAAAGTTTGTCGTCGACTTTTCGGAAATGTTCAGCGACACAACATTCTCGGGCTACGACCGTCGGCTCTCCATTGACGACGCTACCGCAATTACTTCATTCTCATTCAATTACAACGGCAAAAATGCAAAATTCAACCGTGAATATTTTGTGTCGATTCCCGAAAACGCAATCATCATAAAACTCACCACGGAAAATGCGCCTTTGAAATTCACGATGGATTTCCAGCGTGACGAGCGCGCCGAATTTATCAAAGCGGACTCTGTGGCAGTCATGAAAGGCATACTCGACAGCGGCGACGAGGAGACCGAGGGCGTTAAGTTTTTCGCCAAGGCAAAGATTGTGAAGCAGTCCGAAAACATGGCCATCATCGCCATCAGCGCAGCCACCGACTACCTGAAAATCATTGAAAACAAGGAGCATAACGACTTCGCAAGAATCCGTGACGGCGTTGAACGAATCATAAACAAAGTTGCCAACACCGATTACGCCGCTCTCAAACAAGCCCACGTCGCCGAATACAAGAAATACTTTGACCGCGTGGAAGTCGCCATTGACAACGCAGAAACACAGTCAGTTGACACAGCCGCACTGTACCTCCAGTATGGCCGCTACCTGCTGATATGCTCAAGCGTGAACGCCACCCTGCCACCAAACCTCCAAGGTATCTGGGCTGACGCAATCCACACCGCGTGGAACGGCGACTACCACCTCAACATCAATGTCCAGATGAACCACTGGCCGATGGAACCCGGCAATCTCTCCGACCTCGCCGAACCCATCACGCGATATGTCGAAGGTCTTGTGCCGTCAGGCGGTCAGACCGCAAAAACATTCTACGGCACAGACGGTTGGGCTGGGCACGTCTTGGCAAATGCGTGGCACTATACCGCGCCGGCCGAGGATCCGTCATGGGGCGCGACATTCACCGGCGGCGCATGGATTGCCCTCCAACTTTGGGAGCATTACCTGTTCACAAAGGACGAGGAATACCTCTCTCGCGTGTACCCGGTCCTGAAAGGCGCGGCAGAATTTCTGAGAGCCAATCTGTTTGAATATCAAGGATTTTTAGTGACAGGACCAAGCACATCGCCCGAGAATGCTTTTTTGAAGGACGGCAAACGGTGCTGCGTGTGCGCCGGACCGTCCATGGACACCCAAATTTGCCAGGAAATCTTCAACGCAGTATGCCAGGCATCGTCAATATTGGACACTGACTACGACTATGCAAAAACATTAAAAGCCGCAGCCGCAAAACTGCCGCCAATGCGCATCTCGCCCAAAGGATACCTCCAGGAATGGATGGAAGATTACGAGGAGACTGAGCCACACCACCGCCACGTCAGCCATCTTTTTGGACTGTACCCCGGCACGACACTTAACACTCCCGAACTCCACACCGCCGCCATCGAAACCCTCAACCGTCGCGGCGACGAGGGCACTGGATGGTCGAGGGCGTGGAAAATAAACTTTTGGGCGCGGCTCGGAGACGGAAACCACGCCTACAAACTATTCAAAAGCCTCCTTACGCCCGTCAAGACAACACGTTGCGCGCCCGACAGATGGGGCGGCACGGTCGCATATTCCGGCTCGGGCGCAGGCACACTGCCAAACATGTTCTGCTCCCATCCGCCGTTCCAAATTGACGGAAATTTTGGCGGCAGCGCGGGCATAATGGAAATGCTGTTACAGAGCCACGAAGTCAAGTTCGACGGCACACGAATCATAAAAATCCTGCCAGCAATCCCCGACTGCTGGAAACATGGACATTTCAAAGGCCTCAAGGCGCGAGGCGGCATCACCGTCGACTGCGCATGGGACAATGGAAAAATAACAGACCTAAAAATACACAACCCCCTCGATGAAAAAATCGAGGTCATATCGCCAAGGCAATAACACTGATTTTCTGCATAACACTTTATCAAACAACGATTATGAAAAGACTGAGAATTTTGTTTTTACTTGTGATTAGCGTCACAATCTTCAGTTGCGGCAAGGACGATGACGAGCAGCCAGCCATCGTCCCCGACCCGCAGCAGACCGATGGTCAACAGTCTGACGGTCAACAAACCACAGCCCCCGACGATTCCAAAACTGGCGACGCGTTGAAATTGTCGGCGGACTTTGGCGTTTATGCCTCGCCGTTCATTCTGACAGTCCAAAAGTCCGACCCTCAAAACACAATCCGCTACACCACGGACGGCAGCCTTGCGACCGCCACATCGCCCGAATTTCCTGAATCGGGCATTTCCATCGAGTCCTCAAAGTCACAGTCCAAGTACATGCTCACTCCAAACATCATCAGCTACAATGGCTGGTACAACTACGGATACGTCGACAAAGGCGTGTGCATCAGCCTCCTCGAGTTAAAACCCGACGGAACGGCAGTGGCTTGCCGCCGTGGCACTTTCATCATAAACCCCACGCTCGCCGCTACAGACCTGCCGGTCGTATGCCTTTCCGCGCCGGTTGACGATTGGATTGGCAAAAACAAGGATGCCGGGCTTTACAACACCTACCCCACAGAAAACAGCGACACTAAATACCGTGGCTGGCTCGAATTTTACGACCAGAAGACTGGCGAATCGTTCGCGCTGAACACACAGATGAAACGCGGCGGAAACTGGACTCGCTCGTTCCCATGCCGCACCATAAACCTCAATTTCAACAAGGACGAAAACGGCGACAAGAACTCGGCCCCAAAACTCGACATCTTCGACGGACACGAGCGCATGGACGGTCAAGGCTCGATTGCTGGTACAGTCAAACGGTTCAGGCTCCACTCGGGCGGCAACGCATGTTTCGGCACAATGATTTCGGACGCTTTTGTCCACCGGCTTGTCGGCCGTAAGACAAACGTCTCCACGACTGCCTGGCGGCCGTGCATGCTGTACCTCGACGCCGAATATTGGGGCGTGTACCAGATGCGCGAACACTACTCCGGCATCTACTTCCAAAACAATTATGGCGTCAACAAGGACGACGTGATGTATGTCGACAAGGTATACAACGGCGACGCGTCCTCCCCGGCATACTCGCGCTACAGGTTTGAAATCAAGGAAGGCGACGAGACGGAGGTGCTTGCCGAGCTTGACGACCTCTTCCAATTCCTCGGCTATGACTATAAAAAAGCACCAAAGACACTCGCCCGAAACTGGGACACCGACGGATGGTCGCTCACCGGCGACGGCACAAAATACGACGAATTTTGCAAGCGTGTGGACGTCGAAAGCCTCATCGACTTGGTGCTGATACACGGCTACTGCTCAAACTGGGACTTCATGTACAACAACCTCAGGATGTGGCGCACACGCTCCGTCGACCCGTCTAATCCATACGCCGACGGCAAGTGGAGGTTCTGCCTGCACGACGTTGACTTTGCTTTTGAGGACGCCACGGCCGACAATGTGCTGATAGCCGACGACGGAGCGCAGGGCGACGGGCTATGGAACACTCACAAGATTAGCATCTTCGACTATTACACAGGCAATGCTAACCTCAACACTGGCTCCGTGCCGGGCTATTTGTTGCCTTACAACTACCTTTTGTTGTATCTTCCAATGCAAAATCCCGACTTCAAGGCTCTACTTAAACAACGTGCCGAATATATCCAAGAATTGTTCAATGTCGCCGACTGCGAGGCGTTGTGGAACGAGACGGCCTCGGAGCTGTCACCGTACATCGCCGACCGCGCAGTACGTTGGGGCGGTTTTTGGAATTATGACTCATGGCGCGGCGACCTCGACTACCGACTGTGGCGAATACAAAACCGCTCGACGTACTTCATGCCGCAGGTAATACAGGCGTTTGGACTGTAAAAATGACGACGGACTCTCATTTGTTACATTTTTGTAACATTCCGACAGCATCATGTAACATTCGAGCAAAATCCTGAAACATAAAGTATAGGTGGAAGTAGATGAAAGTGTCTAAATTTGTAAAAACAAATTTTTAACAAATTCACCAAATGAAAAGACACTTTCTTATCACAGCGGCGATAGCGGCGTCCGCTTCCGCCCTCAACGCCCAAAACCCAATCGTCCAGACGTGGTTCACCTCGGACCCCGCGCCGATGGTTCACAACGACACACTCTACGTCTATACCGGACACGACGAGGACAACGCCGATTTCTTCTGGATGCAGGAATGGCGCGTGTATTCCACCACCGACATGGTCAACTACACCGACCACGGGTCGCCCCTCGCCCTCGAGACTTTCTCTTGGGCTGACGACCGCGCGTGGGCGGCGCAGACCGTCTGTCGCAACGGCAAATTCTACTGGTACATCTGCGCACATTCCAAACTCTCGGGCGGAATGGCAATCGGTGTCGCCGTCTCTGACAACCCCACGTCCGGCTTCAAGGACGCTCTCGGCAAGCCCCTCTTTGAAAACGGCTCTTGGGACCACATCGACCCCACAGTCTTCATCGACGACGATGGTCAGGCGTGGCTCTTTTGGGGCAACCCGCAGTGCTACTACCTCAAACTCAACGAGGACATGATTTCGTACAGCGGCTCTCTCGGCATGCTCGACATGACAGAGGAAGCATTCGGCTCGCCCAAAATGCCAGACCGCGACAAAAACAAGACTTACAAAGACAGTTACGTCGAAGGCCCTTGGCTCACCAAGCGCAACGGCAAATACCAGTTGCTCTACGCGGCGGGCGGCGTTCCCGAACACATTTCGTATTCCGTCAGCGACAACGTAACGACAGGCTGGAAATACGCCGGCGAGATAATGCCTTTGAGCGAGACCAACTCATTCACAAACCATTGCGGCGTTGTTGACTACAAGGGACATTCGTATTTCTTCTACCACACCGGCAAACTTCCCAAGGGCGGCGGATTCGGCAGAAGTGTCGCCGTCGAAGAATTTAAGTACAACCCCGACGGCTCGTTCCCAAAAATCCTGCCGACAGACGAGGGCGTAAAGCCGATTGCAAAATTCAATCCATTTAGAAAAGTCCAAGCCGAGACGATGGCGTTTTCGAGCGGTGTCAAGACCCGTCAGAATGACAAACAGGGTGTCTATGTCAGCGACATCCACAACGGCGACTGGATAAAACTTCAAAACGTCGATTTTGGCAAAAACTTCCCCCGCACCTTCACGGCGACGGCTGCGAGCGGACTGCGCGGCGGCAAGATTGAGGTGCGCCTCGACAGCCTCGGCGGCAAACTCTGCGCCGTCCTCGACATCCAAGGCACCGGCGGCTGGGAAAATTTCAAGGAATTTTCGACAGACTTCACCGGCAAGGCCGAGGGTGTCCACGACCTGTATTTTGTGTTCACGGGACGGAAAGGCCCCGAACTTTTCAACTTTGACTCGTGGCAGATGCGCGGCATCGAACAGTGCAACATGCCCGCCTTTCAGACCAAATTCACCGCCGACCCGTCGCCCCTCGTGATTGGCGACACGCTGTTCCTCTTCTGTTCGCACGACGCATCGCCCGAACACATCACCGACCCCAACGAAAAGAGTTCTGCGGGCTTCTTCATGTACGATTGGCTTTTGTATTCGACGACGGACATGGTCAATTGGACTGAACACGGCGCGCCCGCATCGCTCAAAGATTTTGAGTGGCGCAGTCGCGACAACGGCGGCTGGGCGATTCAGGTGGTCGAACGCGGCGGCAAATATTACCTCTACGCGCCACTTCACGGCCACGGAATCGGCGTTTTGGTGGCGGATTCGCCCTACGGCCCGTACAAGGACCCGCTCGGCAAGCCGCTCTATTGGAACAAGGAAAATTGGTTTGACATCGACCCCACCGTCTATACCGACAAGGACGGTCAGGCTTACATGTATTGGGGCAACCCGCACACGTTCTACGCCCGATTGAACGACGACATGATTTCGCTGAAAGACAGCGTGGTGCAACTGCCGCACATCGAGAATTACCAAGAGGGGCCGTGGTTTTACCGTCGCGGCGACAAGTATTACCTTGCATTTGCCTCTACGTGCTGCCCCGAGGCGTTGGGTTACGCGATGAGCGACCGCCCCACAGGCCCGTGGGAAAGCACCGGCTACATCATGCGCCCCACGCCCCGCGACCGTGGCAACCACCCCGGAATCGCCGATTTCAAGGGCAAGACGTATGTTTTTGGTCAGAATTACGACCTGATGCACATCGACATTCAGGAACACCACGAGCGTCGTTCCGTTACCGTTACCGAGATGCAGTACAACCCCGACGGCACAATCAAGGAAGTCCCCTATTGGCTTGACCAAGAGCCTGTTAAGCAAGTCAAGTGGCTCAATCCGTTCCAGCGCGTCGAGGCCGAGACGATGGCTTGGGGGTACGGCTTGAAAACCGCCAAAATGGGCATTCCCAACACTGGCGTTGTCGCCGAGATGCCATATTCGACGGGCAAGCGCAACATGTACGTTACCGACCTTGACGACGGCGAGTACATCCGTCTTCGCGGCGTTGATTTTGCGGCCGGCGCATCTCAATTCTCAATCACCGCCGCCGCGACGGGTTCTGTCGAGGTTTCCCTTCGCCTCGATTCCCCCGACGGCACAGAAATCGGCAAAGTCCTCATCAAGCCCACCGGCAGCGTCGAAAAATACAAGGCTTTCAGTTGCAAGGTTTCCGGCGTCAGCAGCGTACATGATTTGTATATTGTGTTCGGGAAGGCGAAGAAAGAGGTAAGGCTGGACTGGTGGAAGTTTAGATAGTTTTTTTTTGCGACATTGATTTAATGAAAATCCCCGATTGCAATGTGATGGGCAGTCGGGGATTTTTTGTGTGTTGTGAAATTACATACCGAATGAGATTGTTATGAACTACGCGCAATTTTGTCCAGCACTACATTACACTCTTGAAGGACATTCTGAATTTCGGTCGAATAGTTTTCAACGCACAATTGTTCTTTTGCGCTCAAATCTCGCCAATTAACGTTTTCCCAAAATCTACGATCAATAATTATTCTCAAATTATAAAGGTAATGGTCGTAGATTTTCTTTGCCTTATTGAGAGATTGCTTGAAATTAGTTGGCGTTCTTTTCAATTCGCCCAAATAGTTGCAAATCTGAATAAAATCGGATAATAAGCAATTCACGGGTGTCAAGGACACCTTCCTCAAACAATTGGTTGATGCTCGCTCCCAAAAGGCGCGGGCTGAGGAATCTATTGTTTGAGGACGGGGTTCATCCGAGGCTCCCCGTGAATGCGAATAGATGAAATAAGGTCTGCGCCTTATTTTGCAACCTGATTGACATGCCGGTTTGGTTGTATAGGTTGCTGTGTAATTCTTGACGCAATTATTCCTAATATTGTTGTGTCAAGAATCATTTACATTTTGATTTCGACGGTCGTGTGCATAGTGCCGGTAATTGTGTGGAAAAATTGGGCGGCGAAAAGAACGCTCAACAAAGCGTAAGGGCTTTTCCCTCAATCCTCCATATCATATATTTTTTGAGAAGAAAGGCGGTGAAGTACGGGAATGTGTAGAATTTGCCGTTGAAGCCGATGTTTTTGTGGCAAAGTTTGATTCCGTATTTGATGTCGGGATATTTGTCGCTGTTAATCAGGGTGTTGAGCGACGGCGTGGAATTGTCTGACGCCTTCACTTCCACCGGCACCACCGAATCCGCATCCCTGACGAAAAAATCCATTTCCAGAGTGCCTTTGGCGTTTTTGTAGTAATAGAGCGGATAGCCCGATTTGACAAGCATGTCGGCTACAATGTTCTCATACACAGCACCTTTGTAAGTGTTGAAATTCTTGTTGGCGCGAAGGTCGGCCTGCGCCTCGTCGTCCAAAGACGCAATCAAAAGCCCCGTGTCGCGGAAATAAAGTTTGTAGTTTTGCGGGTTGTAATTGCCCTTGAACGGCATTTCGGGCAGGTCGAGGCAATAACAGATGTTGACTATCCCGGCATCGTTGAGCCAGTCAACAACGCCGACGTACTCGCGGTTGCGCGCGCCGTGGGCAATCTTTGAGATTTGAAACTTTTTGTTTTCCTTCGCCAAAAACGCGGGGATGTTTTCATAAACATTCCTGACTTTCGCCTTGTCGAGGCCGACGGCATACTTTGTGATGTCCTCGGCGTATGCCCTGAGCAATGCCCTCTGCGCGTCCAAAATGCCCGAAAAATTGTTTTGCCCGACAAACATCTTGACCACCTGCGGCATGCCGCCAACGAGAATGTAGTCCTTGAAATTTTGCATCATCACGTCCATCGCCGTCGCGGTGAAAGGCTGCAAAAGTTTCATATTTTCAAACAGGTCGCCAATCTGCGTGCCGCTGTATCCTTTTGCCCACAGAAATTCCTCAAAATCAAGCGAATACATTTCGTAATCAATTTTGTAGCCGACGGACACCGAATCGATTTCCTGATAATTGAGTCCCATCAGCGAGCCTGAACAGATGACATCATATTTCTTGTCTAACGCAAAGAATTTCAGCGAGGTAGCACAGTTGGGACACGCCTGCAACTCGTCAAAAAATATCAGCGTGTCGTTTTCAATGAACTCGAATTTCGGGTTTATCATCGAAATCTGTTTGACGACATCGACGGCGGAAAAACCGTGTTCAAAAATGGTTTTGTATTCGGGCGAGGTTATGAAATTTATTTCGACAAAACTTTTGTAACTTTTCGCAAAGTTTTCGATGGAAAAAGTCTTCCCGATTTGACGTGCGCCCTTTACAATCAGCGGCAGTCTGTCGGGATTATTCTTCCATTTTTCGAGGTATTGGTCTATTTTTCGTCTAAGTTGCAGTGCCATAGTGTTTTGATTGATGATTATCACAAAATTCCAGCTCAAAATTAGCAAAAAATCACAAAATTCCAGCGTTTTTCGGGCAAAAAATCACAAGATTCCGTTAAATATCGCCTAAAAAACATTCCCAGAGTCAGAATCACACATCCCGATCAATATCGGATGGAAACATTATTTCTAAACTTTTAAACAAATAAATTTGCTTAATTATCGCCGATGTTGTACTTTTGTTTCGGTTTACTAACACCGTGATTATGAAAAGGACAACATTTATAATTCCACTTGTCGCGCTTATGGCGTCCTGCGGTTCTCAGGACAAGGTGCGGGACATTGTGGACTTCGATTTCGGATGGAAATTCTCGTTGGAGGCTGATTCAACCGCCTCATCGGCGACATACGACGACAGCGCATGGCGGAGCATTTACCTGCCGCACGACTGGAGCATTGAAGGCGAGTTTAACGAAACCAACCCAGCCACGGCTGGAGGCGGCGCATTGCCCGGTGGATATGGCGTTTACAGAAAACACTTCAAGTCCCCCGACCTCAACGGCAAGCGCGTGTTTATATGTTTTGACGGCGTGTACTGGCAAAGCACAGTCTACATCAACGGCAAAAAAGCCGGCTTCCGTCCAAATGGATATGTGAGTTTTGAATACGACATCACAGACCTGCTGAACCCGCATGGCGACAATACAGTGACCGTGACAGTAGACAACACAGACCAGCCAAACTCACGGTGGTATTCCGGCTCGGGAATCTACCGAAACGTGTGGCTCAAGACAGTCAACGAATCGCATTTCATTGAAAAAGAGACCTTTATCACCGCAGATGGAATTTCGGACGCGAAGGCGACTGTCCACGTTTCGACGGTGATGACTGGCAGTGCAGACTGTGAGGCTAAACTCGAAATCATGGAGCCGGGCGGAGACGTAGTGGCAGAGAAAGAAATGGCAATCGCCGCAGGGAAAGCCGCTGATTTCGGCGCCATCACGCTCGACAACCCCAAACTATGGTCGCCAACCTCGCCGCACGTGTATTCCGCACGGCTGACAGCCACGCGCGACGGCAAAACCATCGACGAGTACACGACGACATTTGGCGTCAGGTATTTCAACTTCGACGCGGAAAAAGGCTTTTCGCTGAATGGCAAGCCGATGAAAATCAACGGCGTATGCCAGCACCACGACCTTGGCGCATTAGGCGCGGCGGCTAACCACCGTGCCATCCAGCGTCAACTCGAAATCCTTAAAAACATGGGTTGTAACGCCATCCGCACCTCCCACAACCCTCCCGCTCCGGAACTCCTTAACCTTTGTGACTCAATGGGTTTTATCGTCATGGACGAGGCATTCGACATGTGGGCGCGTAAGAAGTCGCCAAACGACTACTCCAAATATTTCGCCGAATGGCACGAGCGCGACCTCGAGGACTTCATCAAACGCGACCGCAACCATCCGTCAGTGATTATGTGGAGCGTCGGCAACGAAATCCTCGAACAATGGGGCGACATAAGCACCGACACACTCAGCATCGAGAAGGCAAACCTGATGTTCAACTTCGCCGCCCAACTCTCTAAGCAGGACGACAATTCCAAGGAAATGCACGTCAACTCGCTACTGTGCAAGAAGTTAGTGGATTTGGTAAAGAGAATAGACCCCACGCGGCCTGTCACGACCGGCAATAACGAGACTGAGCCGCACAACCTCCTTTTCAAGGCTAACGCATTGGACATCATTGGCTTTAACTACCATGAATACAACTGGGGCGAGGCTTTTAAGAAGAAATATCCGGGGTTGCCGCTTATTATCACTGAATCGACCTCCGCACTACAGACCCGTGGACACTACATCGCGCCAGCCGACACTCAATACCTTTGGCCTGAACGGTGGGACATTCCTTTCGAGACCGACCACCACAAATGCTCGGCATACGACAACGTGCGCACGCCATGGGGCAGCACCCACGAGACCACACTGCGCGAATACATGAAATATCCGTGGGTTTCGGGCATATTCGTATGGACGGGCTTCGACTACCTCGGCGAGCCAACGCCATACGGCTGGCCTTCAAGGAGTTCATACTTTGGCATAATAGACTTGGCGGGCTTCCCCAAAGATGTCTATTATCTTTATAAATCGTTGTGGACCGACGACTACGTGCTTCACATCCTGCCACACTGGAACTGGAATGAGGGCGAAGTTATTGATGTAGTGGCATATACAAACATGAAAGACGTGGAGCTGTTCCTTAACGGCGAATCGCTCGGCAAGAAAATGATGGACGGTGAAAAGATGCACCTGTCATGGCGTGTGCCATTCAAACCCGGCGAACTCAAGGCCGTCGGACACTCGGCGGACGGAATCGAGGTCAGCGACATCGTGAGGACTGCCGGTGCGCCCTCACGATTAGCGACCACAGCCGACCGCTACTCCATAGCCGCAGACGGCAAGGAGTTGAGTTTTGTGACCATCGATGTCGTCGACAACAAGGGCGTTGTAGTTCCATACGCAAACAACATGGTCAAATTCAAAGTCGAAGGCCCGGCGGAGATTGTCGGACTTGACAACGGCGACCAGGTTTGCCATGAAAGCTTCAAGGGCGACCGGCACTCCGCATTCAACGGCAAATGCCTTTGCATCGTCCGCTCTATAAAAGGCAAGGCGGGGCGCGTCGTCGTCAGGGCTGAAGCCGACGGACTTTCAAGCTCCGAAGTCGAACTATACACAAGGTAACTTAAACATAATTTCCAAGGTCATGCAATTCTTCAACTTCAAAAGGCTCCTCGGCGACACAAAGAAAGTTGTCATAATTGTGTCGTGCATGTTACTCTTAGTCGGTAACATCGTCATATTCTCATACCTCGGCTCGGCGACGATGGTGCCGACGTTCCTGACAGTGATAGTCAGCAACATCGTCACCGCGCTCATCACCTTCGCAATCTACAAGCCGATTAACAAAATCATCGAAGAAGAAGTCCAGGAAAAGCTCAACGAGGAATCCAACGCGCAGCTCAAACTCATGGAGGAGCGCAACGAACTTTTGCTCCAAAAGCAGCACCTTGAAAAAGTCGCCGAAGAACGCGAGAACAAGATCCGCAGCCTCGAGTCCGAACTCGACACCGCGCGGCAGTACAAGTCCATAAGCGCGGACGCAAAAGCAGTCCTCAAACTTGAGACAATGGAATATGAAAAAGAAGGCTACATCGTCAAGGAGGAGTTTGTAAGGGGCAGCGACATCGGCCGCGAAATCGAGAAAGACAGCCCATGGAAGTTGCAGTTCAACGACAAGGGCGAGCAGAAGATATTGTACATCAAGAAGTTCCACGAAAAGGCGACCATCGGCATCGACCTTGCTAAGATTAGGTTCTGCCGACACGACGGACTTATATACCTCGAAGGCGTGCGCGTCGTCAATCTCCACCCCGAGATGACCGTGCGCACCGACGGCGACGAAATGGAGCGTTGCATGATTTTGAATGTCGAGGACGACGAGCCGAAAAGCATTAACCACGCCTCAAAATATGACTGGTACAAGAACGAGTTCATACGCCGGCAGCACGACATGCTCGACTACGAGTTCCAGCAGGAAGTCAGGAAGATATGCACGACATACTCGCTCGTAATCCGCGAAAACCTCGCCAACAAGTTCCCGTCGATACGTTTTGTGGACGACAAAATCGAGAACGCAATCGACATCTCCAACGAGCCTATATTCCAGCTCAACGCGACCACCGACAACAACCTCCTCGAGGTCTCTAACTCCATCGTGCTTATCGCAAACACCATCACCGGCGGAAGCCAAGCTCTAAACAAAAGTTAAAATTCCATCTGCAAATTAAACCAAAACACCCACCGGGCATCTCACTTGCAAAGAACATATCATCATAATAATCGACACAATGGTTAAAAAGACGACAATACTTTGCGCGATGCTCGCCGTGTCCATAGCCGCCACAGCACAAGACGCCGACAGCCTGCCGCAAAGTTACAACTTCACACTCGAAGACTGCATCCAGTACGCAATGGGCAACAGCTTCACCCGCAAGTCGCGCCAGTTGAACGAGGAATCGGCGCAGGCGGTATACGAGCAGAGCAAGAATAACCGCTACCCGTCCGTCAACGCATCCGCCGGCGAGTCGATGAGCCATTCCGGCACCGACAGCGACGTCAACTTCTCCGGCAATCTTGGCGTTAGCGCCTCCCAGACTATCTACAACGGCGGAAGCATAAAGAACACAATCGAGCAGAACCGCATCAGCACCGAGACCGCCAAAATCCAGACTTCCCAATACGACGACCAGCTCACAATCCAAATCCTCAACGAATACCTCAACGCGCTTTCTTGCATCGAGAGGCTGAAATACCAGGAAGGGATAATGAGCTCGTCACGCGAGGAACTCTCACGCGGCGAAAAGCGGTACGACCTCGGCGCAATGATTGAGAGCGACTACCTCATGCTCAAGGCTCAGTACCAGCGCGACCTCACGGACTCCTTGAACAACGCCATTTCGCTCGAGACATCGCTCCTTAACCTCAAACAATACATGAGCATGTCTCCCGACGCAGACCTCACAATCCAAGCCCCGGACACTTCCGCGATTGCATACATGGCGGTGATGATGAGCCAGGAGGACGCCGTCCAGCGCGCCAAGGAACACATGCCGGACATGCAGCTCGCTAAAAAGACAATGGAGTCCGCCGACGTCGCCCTCGAAATCAGCAAGGCTGGCAAGCGTCCCACAATCTCCGCCTCCGCCAACCTCAGCACCGGACACAACGACTTTGACAACCTCGGCGACCAGTTCAAGAACCGTTTTTCACAGTCCATCGGCATTAACCTGTCCTACCCCATCTGGGATCGCGGTCAAGCCAACCTGCAGACCACACGCGCCAAAATCCAGCAGCAACAAGCACAGCTCGACTACCAACAGACCGAAAACGATGTCACTCGCACAGTCATCAACCAGTGGCGCAACACAAACCTCCAGTACCAACGCTACCTTGCATACCAGCAGCGTAAAGACGCATACGCCGCAAGCTTCGAGGCTTACAAAAAACGGTTTGAAGTCGGCTCGATTGTGGCGGTCGATCTACTCCAGCAGCAGAACAACTACATCAGCGCCCTCAACGAGTACATAAACGCCAAATACAGTTTCATCCTGTACCGCAAAATCCTCGACGTTTACACTGGTGAAAACATCGGGTTGTAATACGCCCGCCCGCCGCCGGACGGCGATTATGAATTTATGAATTATGAATTATGCATTAAAAACAGAATAGAGTCATGTCAAAGAAGAAAATCATATTAATTGTAGTCGGTGTACCGCTCTTAGCATTGCTGATATTCGCGCTGTGGCCCGCGAAGAAGGAGCTTAAGTTCACCACGTCAGTCATTGGTGAAAACACCATACAGAATAATGTCACTGCGACTGGCACATTGGAGCCGGTGGACAAAGTGGAAGTCGGCACCCAGGTATCCGGCATCGTCGAGAAGCTATACGTCGACTATAACTCCCACGTGAAGAAGGGACAACTCCTTGCCGAACTCGACAAATCCACCCTTTCCGAAAGGCTCACGCAGGCCACGAACACCCTCACAAGCTCTGAAAGCGCACTTAAACGCGCCCAGCAAAACTATGACCGCACGAAGCAACTGTACGAGGGTAAAGCCGCCACAAAGGTTGACATGGAAGATGCCGAAAACTCGCTCATCCAAGCCAAATCATCACTCCTCAACGCGCAGACCCAACTCCGCGAGGCAAAAGTCAACCTCGGATACGCCGAGATTTATTCACCCATCGACGGCGTAATCCTGAGCAAGGACATCGAGGAAGGACAGACCGTCGCCTCGTCGTTCAACACCCCGACGCTGTTCCTGATTGCGAAAGACCTGAAAAACATGCAAGTGGAGGCCAACGTCGACGAAGCGGACATCGGACAGGTGAAAGTCGGTCAAAAATGCACATTCACCGTCGATGCCTATAACGGCGACACCTTCACCGGCACAGTCAAGGAAATCCGCCTACAGCCCACCACGACCAACAATGTCGTCAAATACACTGTCATAATCCATGCGCCAAACCCCGACGAGAAACTCTACCCGGGAATGACCGCCAGCATCTCGATTGTGACAAAAGAAGAATCGGGACTTTGCGTACCGCTTCAGGCACTTACATTCACACCTACAGAAGACGTGTTCGCAATGCTTGACAAACCCGAAAAACGCGAAGGTCGACCCGAAGGCTTCCCCGGCGGAATGGGCGAGCGTCCAGAGGGCATGGGCGAGCGTCCAGAAGACATGGGCGGTAACGACACCAAAAACGGCGGCAGCGAACCGACAATGGCATGGATTAAGAATGGAAACTCCATACATCCCGAACCTGTCGTAACCGGCATGGACGACGGGGTTAACGCCATAATCACGGGCGGCAAACTCCAAGCCGGCGACACAATCGTCCTGTCGGCAGTCGTCCAGAAAGTCGAGAAAAAACGTGGTCAAGGCGTCAACCTCTTCGGCCCCGGCGCACGCAAAAACAACGGCAAAGACGGCCAGCGCGGTCCCGGCGGCCCGCCAATGTAATGTAAATTATGCATTATGAATTATGCATTATGAATTGAAAAAATGCCAACAATCATAAAAATAGAAAACCTCAAACGCGAGTTTGTCGTCGGCAGCGAAATTGTCCGCGCGCTTAAGGGCGTAAGCTACGACATCGAACAAGGCGAGTTTGTAAGCATCATGGGAACCTCGGGCAGTGGAAAATCCACAATGCTCAACATCCTCGGATGCCTCGACAAGCCCACCTCGGGCGAGTACTACATCGACAACATCGCCGTCAGCAAGCTATCAAAGGACGAACTCGCATTTGTGCGCAACAGGAAAATCGGATTCGTGTTCCAAAGCTACAACCTCCTGCCGCGAACCTCCGCGCTTGAGCAGGTGGAACTGCCGCTGTTATATAACAAGACAATCTCCGCCAAGGAACGCCGGGAACGCGCCGTATACGCCCTTGAGCAGGTCGGCCTCCAGGAGCGCATGGGACACATGCCGAACCAGCTCTCCGGCGGACAGCAACAACGTGTCGCCATCGCCCGCGCAATCGTCAACGACCCAGTGATACTCCTCGCCGACGAGGCCACCGGCAATCTCGACACAAGGACTTCATACGAAATAATGTCACTGTTCCAAAAACTCCACGCCGAGGGAAAGAGCATCGTCTTTGTGACCCACGAACCCGACATCGCAGTATTCACATCGCGGACAATAATGCTCCGCGACGGCCGTGTGACCAAGGACGTGCCAGTCGAGACAAAATCCGCAAAGGAAGCACTCGACGCACTGCCGCCAAGCGAAGATTATAACTAAAAATTTTGCCATGAATTTCTCAAATTTGTTCAAAATAGCCTACCAAGCCATACTCAGGAACAAGACACGCTCGCTCCTGACAATGCTGGGCATCATCATCGGCATTTCGTCGGTAATCGCGATGGTGAGCCTCGGACAAAGCTCGTCCCAAAACATCAACGACCAGATTTCCACGATGGGCACTAACCTCATCATGGTCTCGCGCGCATACCAGCGAAAGGGCGGCATCAACATGGGCAACTCGAACTCCCAGTCGCTGACCGTGAAGGATGTCGAACTCATAAAGGCCAACTGCAAGAATGTCGCAATGATTTCGCCCTCAGTGTCCACGTCGGGACAGCTTGTGCGCGGTGCCAACAACTGGCCAGGCACGATGCAAGGCGGCTCGCCCGAATACATCGAAATCAGGAAATACGAACTTGAGCGCGGCACAAATTTCACGGAAAACGACATCAAGGAGTTCCGCAAAGTATGCATCGTCGGCACTACCGTCGTGGAGAACCTTTTTGACGACGGAACAGACCCAATCGGACAGGAAATCAGGTTCGGCAACACTCCGTTCAAGATAATCGGCGTTTTGGCGTCCAAAGGTCAAAACCAGATGGGACAAGACCAGGACGACATTGTTATTGCGCCGTATTCGACCGTAATGAAACGTCTCCTCGCGACCCAGTACCTCCACATGATTTACATCTCCGCAGTTTCCGAGGATGCCTGCGACAAGGCGGTCGAGGAGATTACCTCGACCCTGATGTCGTCCCACAAACTTAAGGAAACCGACACGCCCGACTTCGAGGTGCGCACCCAGGCGGAACTGTTGACAATGATGAACTCCGTGTCCGGCTTCCTGACAGTCTTACTCGCCGCGATTGCGTCCATATCGCTCATCGTCGGCGGCATCGGCATCATGAACATCATGTATGTCACCGTCACCGAGCGCACGAAGGAAATCGGACTCCGCACCGCCATCGGCGCACGGAGCCGCGACATCATGTTCCAATTCCTCCTCGAAAGCGCGATGTTGAGCCTCGTAGGCGGCGCGATTGGCATCATATTCGGACTGCTGCTGAGCTACGTAATCTCCATGGCTCTTAACTGGCCGTTCATCATAAGCGTTTCGTCGGTGGTAATCTCATTCGTCGTCTGCGCAGCGACCGGCATCTTCTTCGGCTGGTACCCCGCCAAAAAAGCCGCCAACCTCGACCCAATCACCGCGCTAAGGTACGAGTAACTTTAAGGTGAAAATTAAAATACTCCCCAACTATGCAGAAAGGCTGCACAGTTGGGGAGTATTTTTGTGGCGAAATACGAAAAAAATAACTTGATTATTATTTGTATTCACAAACAAAGTTGTTAATTTTGGCATACAACTAAATTCAGATAATTATGCGTTTCATCATTACATTGCGTGTCAATAAGCAAAGATTTGGGCGGTTGTTGCCGCTTAACTACCAGTACGAGATGTCGGCGGCGATTTACAAAATTCTGTCGTCGGCAAACGAGGATTTTGCCTCATGGCTGCACGAAAACGGTTTCCAGACCTGCGAGGGAAAACAGTTTAAACTGTTCACTTTTTCGCGGCTCAACGTACCTGAAAGACGGATTTTGAAACAATCGAACCAAATGGAATTGAAGTCTGAATATGTGCAGTGGCAGATTTCGTTTTTGCCGGAAAATTCGACCGAGAAATTTATCGAGGGCATTTTTCAAGACCGGACTTTTGAAATCGGAAACCGCGAGGCTAAGGTTCAGTTTGAGGTCGCAAACATCGAAATCCTACCGCCGCCCGAATTTCAAGAAACGATGGTTTACAATACCTTGTCGCCGGTATCAGTAAGTTTCAGGGACGGAAACGACCGCGATTGCTATCCGCGAAACGCGCAGGAGTTTGCTGAGGCGGAGTGGGTCAGGGAACGCCTTTTGGTAAATCTTCTTGACAAGTATTCCGCATTTTACGGTGAGGATTTTTGCGGTGAGCAATTCCTCGATTTCCGTGCCTTGTCGGAGCCGAAGTCATCACTTGTGAGCCTCAAAGCCGGCACTTCTGCCGAGACCAAAGTCCGTGGTTTTATGTGCCGTTTTGCCCTGACCGCACCCGCCGAACTTCAAAAAACCGCCTACGAAGCCGGCCTCGGCGAACAAAACTCACAAGGCTTCGGATGCTTGGCGGTAATGTAAAAAAAATATTAAGAAAAGTTTTGTTTGTTAATAAATTGTTTGTACCTTTGGAACGGAATTAATAAGAAACGACAATGAGTTTAGACACTGTATTAAAGATAGGAAGTGTGCTTAGAGATTCGGATAATAGTCTGAAACACTTTAAGTATGTGCAACCATGTCCGAAAGACAAAAAGGGCAATTATCCTCTGTGTTTGTCTTTCAAGGTCGGCGATGATTTTTCTATTGATTTCAACAGCGTTTCTATTATTCCTGAAAATCAAAGGAATAAACTGTATTATCTTACTTTTAAAACCTCTGACAGCGATGGTCTTGTCAAGTATATTTATGGTGACATTTTCTATGAAAGTGTAGGTTCTGTAAAAAATTCAGTCCCCGTCGTTTTAGAGAAAGGATATTACAGATTGCCAAATCCAAATAATTCAAAAGCGTACCAAAGCGGTTCTTTCGAAAGGGGAAAAGCCGATTACAACAGTATCATTCAAAAGAATAAAGTGATGTCGCTTTATAACAATTCTGATAACAGAGTCGCGGATTTGGAACGCATAAGGATTCAGATGTCGAAGAGCATTGCCAATATTGAAACAATTTTAAAGTATGGTTCGGCAGTAGAATATTATTTTGACAACAAGATTAGTGTTCCTTTCATTGATTTTTTAAGTAATGAGGAGCAACTCTATGACCTTTCTGTCAAGAATAATTTTAAGAAGATAAGCAAACAAAGCCTTTCAAAATTGAAGATTTCGTCGTATCCAGAAGATGATATATTAGAACGAAAGAACATTTTTGAAATGCCTGATTACAGAATCTTTATTCACTTCGACTACAACGGCAGACATTGGTACGAGTTTAGGGATTGTTTCAATGCTGTATCAGCAAAAATGACAGAAGAGTTTGTTGAGGAATCCAAAGAAGGCGGTTTGGTTTTGAAAAAATCCTTGTATAAGAATTTATGTTCAGGAGATACTAAAAACGACATTCAGTTTCCAAATTTTTCTTTGAAAGGAAAGAATAAAGCCAAATCTTTTACCGACGAAGAAATAAGTAGTTTGTTTTATGCTGCAAGTTATACTTCAAAGGGTAAATCACTCTACAAAACTGATGTCAAACTAATAGTTTTGCCTTCTGGCGACAATCTTACAGAGGAAGATTACACAGAATTTTTGGAAAAGAACAACGAAACAGCCATCGTTGATTCAAACGAGTATAGTAATAGTTTGTTTGACTTCGCTTTTTCGGAAAACAACGATATAACAGTGTTTGACTTGATTCTTTGCAAAAAGGGCGGTATGACATCACCCGATTCTGATTTGGTAGAAATCTCGGGCATCGAAAAAAGCAAACTACGGCAGACTAACGAGCGTATTGCAGAAATTGCGCATAAAGTTTATCAAGAGCGGAGAAAGGAGATTAAGACAGAAAAAGATTTGTTTCCGTTGGCAATTGAATATTCATTTTTAAACATTTTGGGTAATCCGTTTTATGACGAGAAAACCAAAAAAGTGAGAATTGTCGAGAATCCCAAATATCAGTCGCACTTGTTGAAAGTGTTGACTCAAATTTATCTCGACAACTACTTCAGCGACGATGTATTGCTACCGGCGTTTATTCAAAATGTTGAAAGTTCTATTCGCTCTGATGATAACAAATTCGTAATTTTGAAATACGATTTGAAATTTTTGTATGGTATTCAAAATTCTAAAACCGATAAGTATATGGAACTGACAGAGACGACAAGTTACAAGTTAGGTTTTAAATTGGGACAAATGTCTAAACCGTTGAACAATGCGATTGCTTCTTTCCAAAAATCGTATGTCGGAATGTTGACTCGCCGCATTACGACCAAGGACGATTGCATTAAGTTTGTGAACGACATTTGTCAAAAACTGACTATGCACGAAAAGGCGTATTACGAAGCCTGTGCAGAAGTATGTAACGAATTGGCCAATCTTCCTTTGTCTGAATACGACAAGGAGCATCTTGCATTTGGCTTTTTCGAGGGTTACTTCAAAAACGAGCCAAAAGTGTCAAAAAAGGATTTGAAAAAACGCCTTGAAAAAATATTGAAAACCTATGAGGGTGCAGAAGATTTCCGCAGTCAATTCGATAAAATATCAGAAGTTGTTGAATCATTAAAAGAGAACGATAATGAGAAATGAGCACGACACAAATCAGGGAGTGAACAAATCAGAAATCCTGTTCTTGTACGAAACCTCGTACAACATCCCCAACGGCGACCCGTTCACAGGAGAACAGAGATACGACGAGGAGACAAAGAAAATCCTTGTCAGCGACGTGAGAATCAAGCGTTTCATCAGAACGTATTTGGAAGATGTAAAAAAACTTTCCATCTACGTCAGCGAAAAGACCGGCGCAGGCAAAACCGATTCAAAAACCGTTTTGAAATGGCTTGCCGAGCATCAGCCCGAGGGTCAAAAAGCAACTGACATTGGTGAAGTTCTCAAACAGCAAATTGACGTGAGATTGTTCGGCGGCATTTCGACTCTTGATGACAAGGTGAAATTTGGTGAAACGAATTTTACTAACGGTCATGTTCAGTTCACTGGTCCAGTACAATTCGCATTGTTGAATCCGTCGCTCAACGAGGTTGATTTGAGGATGCACCAAAATACAACACATTTCACTTCCAACGCAAACAACGCACAAGGTTCTATCGGCACAACAACCCTCGTGCCTTACTCGATAATGCAGATTCACGGCTGGGTCAATCCCAAAGTTGCTGAAACTACCGGACTTACACCCGAAGATTTGAACCTGATGTACGAAGGCCTGTGGTACGGCACGAGCGGCGAAGGCAGTTCGTTCTCGCGCAGCAAGGTTGGACAAAACTCTGTTCTGTTGCTGGAAATCGTCTATGCCGAACCCAACAAGAAAATCTATGGCACAGACAGACTGATTTCTATCAAACCCAAACCCGAGAAGAAAGGAGAAACAATCCGCAGTATGGACGACTACGAATTTGATTTCACCAAACTGACTGATTTGGAGAAAGACGAGCGTATCGCAAAAGTATTTTTCTACACGGAAATCCCCGAAATTGAAAGTTCATTCAAAGATTGTAAAAAATTTGAGAAAATGACACTATGAAAGGTTTTCAGTTGGACATATCAGGTAACTGGGGACATTTCAAACGTCCGGAGACCAACAACAATCCGCTCACGCACGACTTGATAACCAAAACCGCCCTGATTGGAATGATTGGAGCGGTTTTGGGCGTAGAGCGCATGGAGATGAAATCATTGTTTCCGCAACTTTCGGAAGATTTGCTTTACGGCGTGAAATTGTTGCATCCGGTAAAAAAGATTTCATGGGGATTCACGAGCCATACCGCCATCAATCCGACGGCGGCGGGTACGCCAAAATATTTCGAGTTTTTGCGCGAGCCGGCCTTTGCGGTGTGGGTGGCGTTAAAAAACAACCGCACAGAAAAAATATTTGACCTTTTTGTCGATTCCATCAAGAACGGAAACGCTGTTTATCCACCGGTTTTAGGTTGGCACAATTGTCCGGCTGAATTGACATTTGTTTCTGTCGGCGAGTTTTCCAACGAACAGGACGGTGAATTTGAAACCAGCGGTTTTGTTACGGCGGGTTACAAGCCACAAGTTTCCGGAATGTTCAGAATCGGTTTCGACAAAATGCCGACATTTCAAAACGATGATTTTTGGAATCTTCCCGAGAAATATGTCAACATAATTTACCCTGATTTCCCTAACAGCATTGTAGTAGAAGGCAAGTTTTATGAATATTCTGACGGTTCTAAAACGGAAAAACTATGTCTGATATAAGTTCATACAAATCGCACCCTGACAAGACGTTGATAGAGCATGTCAAAGTGGTTGTCAGGAATGTAAACGCGCAGACCAATTCCAAGTTTGCGGAGATGGTTGCCGTGTTTCACGATTTGGGAAAAATGAACCCGAATTTTCAGGCTAAATTGTCGGGCAAATCGCCCAAAGGATATTCTAATCATTCGCTGCTGTCGGCATACGCATTTTATTGTATGATATTGAAGGACAACAAAAACAAGTTGTCGCATAACGATGTCATCGGACTTATTGTTTTAATAGCCAAACACCATGGCAATCTTCCCGATTTTTGCCCGTCGGGAAACGACGCCTATATTTTGTCGAGGAACGAAATTAAGGATATGTTTTCTTTTTTGGGAAACAACGATTTGCCGGTTGCAGATTATGTCAATCTTTTTTATCAAGTTCCTGATTTTAATGCAATTGTGAGAAACAAAAGAGCGCAGCTATGTTTTCAGGAAAGATTGTCGTTCAGTCCCAAAAACAATGCTAATCCTTTGCCGTTCTTTTTGGAATTACAGTCGGCGTTTGCAAATTTGATTCAGGCAGACAAGGCGGATGCCGCCCAATTTGATTCTTTTGTTGACGACGGCAAAAGTGACGTAGCGGAGTTTTCAAGAATATTCTGCGAAAAACTTGATGCGTATTTGTCGCAATTACAGCAAAATTCTCAGTTGAACAAGTTGCGGACAAAAATTCGCATCAACGCCGACGAAAATATCACCGGCGGACTGGCAAAGGGCAAGAGAGTTTTTGAATTGACAAGTCCCACAGGTTCAGGCAAAACGCTGATGCTCTTGTCGTTGGCTTCGGAAGTTATCCGACACAAGGGTGCAAAAAGAATCATATATGCGTTGCCTTTTCTTTCCATTACGGAACAAGTGGAGAATGTTGTTTTAGATATTTTCAAGGGTTGCGAAAGGTATATTCAACGCATTGATTCCAAATCTGTCAATCCGCGTTTCGACGAGATTCAAAACGAATTGGAATCCGTTTCAGACGAAGAAAAGATTGAGAGTTTAAACGCCTTGGACTTCAAGGAGACTACATTCTCATATCCATTGATTATTACCACTTTTGTAAGGTTTTTCGAGACACTTTTGAGCAACAGCAATTCTGTCTTGCAAAAACTTCCTAATTTTTCCAACTGCATTTTCTTGTTGGACGAAATACAAGCGTTGCCGCCGAGGTTATACGGATTTTTTGTCGCATACTTGACAAAGTTTTGCGAAATGTTTGGTAGTTATGCCGTGATTTCCACAGCGACACAGCCAAATTTCGAACCGCCTGATTATGACGACAATATCAGGTCTTTTTTTGCAGACTATGAGAAACCCGTTTCTCTGTTGCCGCTTAGTTATTTCGACCACGACTTGTTTAACAGATATTTTATCGATTATAAAACAGATTTTATCGACATTCATTCGTTAATTGACATGGTTGTCGATGAAGACGAATCTGTTTTGCTGATACTTAACACAATAGACGACACAAAAGAGGCTTACAATCTTTTGTCGGACATTTTTGACGGCTCATTAATCCTATTGAATACGCATTTTACGCCAGACGACAGAAAGGCAAAAATTAGAATTGCGAAAGAAAAACTCGCTGCAAATGAAAAAGTCATCGTTATATCAACTCAACTTATAGAGGCTGGCGTGGACATTGATTTTCCCATTGTTTACCGTGATTTTACCACTGTCGCAAGCATTGTACAGTCGGCAGGCCGTTGCAATAGAAACGGCAAAATGCCACAAAAAGGCAAGGTCGTCTTATTCAGGTTGGTCAATAACGACAAAGTTCGTTATGAATTGATTTTCAGGGGAAACGACAAGGTCTGGATTGACTATACTTCACAATCTTTTGTCAAGGATTATTATGAAGAAAATACATTGTTAGAGGTTCAGAAAATGTTTTTTGACCAAATTCAATCCGAAACTTTGTTCGCCCATTATGGCAAAAAACTTGAAGACAATTTCTTGACAGACATCAAATCGTGCATGTTTGATAAAATTGGCAAATTCAAATTGATTGACGAAGAATTTTATGGAACAGAGCGACGGTTTTATGTTGCAGAAAATGATGACGATACAATGTTTGAGCAATTGTTGGAGAAACAAAATCAGTTGGTAGAAACGCTAAGGCAGCGACCAAAAGTTGATTTTGCAATTATCAAAGCCAAGAAAAAAGAAATCGAAAATCATTTGAAGAAAATGGCAAACCGCATAGTTCAAGTCCGTTTAAAGAAAGGTCAGACACCCCCGCTATCCGAAAGCGAACCATACTTTGACTTATACAAAATAAGTTCATTTAGTTACTCTTTTGAAAAAGGAGTGGATTTGGACAAAGTGGAATGTATATTATAAAATTGAATGACCATGACTAACGAGCAGAGCAACATAATTTCAACAGTGGAAAATAGTTTCGACGATATTTTGCACGTCATTGCAAATGCGAAAGCAAATGCTTTGCGTAAAGTGAATGAAGAGTTGGTGCTGATGTATTGGAACGTTGGACACATCCTCAGCGACAACAGCAAATCAGCATCTTACGGCAACAAATATATCGACAAAGTAGCCGACTTTTTAAATGATAAGCATCCAGAATTAAAGGGGTTTACCCGTCGGGGACTTTACCGTATGAAACAGTTTTATGAAACCTACTGTAATTCCCAAATTGTGTCACCATTGGTGACACAATTGTCGTGGGCGAGTCATCTTGTTATTCTTTCGGGATGCAAAACTGACGACGAGCGTGTGTTCTACATGCGACTTGCAATCAAGGAACGCTATTCTAAACGTGAATTGGAACGCCAAATAGATAGCGGATATTACGAAAGGTTTATACTATCGAAACAAACTCTTGCCCCTGAATCCTCAAAAGGATTCAACGGTAGTCCGTTTTTGGATTCGTATGTAATTGAGTTCTTGAATCTGCCTGACACGTTCAGCGAAAAGGATTTTCGTCAGTCGTTAATAAAAAATATGAAAAAATTCGTGCTTGAAATCGGAAAGGACTTCTCGTTTGTTGGAGAAGAATTCAGGGTACAGGTGGGCGCAGAGGATTTTTACATAGATTTGCTATTTATGCACCGCGAATTGCAGTGCCTTGTGGCAATAGAATTGAAAATAGGCAAGTTCAAACCTGAATATGTTTCAAAAATGGATTTTTATTTGGAGGCGTTAGACCGTCAGGTAAAGAAACCACATGAAAATCCGAGCGTTGGCCTTATCCTTTGTGCCAGCAAAGACGAAGAAGTGGTGGAATACGCTTTGAGCAGAACACTTTCGCCTTTGATGGTTGCTGAATACACGACCAAACTTCCCGACAAAAACATCTTACGTAAAAAAATGCAGGAACTTATTTTGTTGGAAGACACAAACATAAAATAAAAAATCGTAAAAAACACCTATGAGAATCACCGGCACACATTTCAACTATCATCAGGTCTGCAAGCGGAAACTTTGGCTGTTTGCCAATGGTATAAACATGGAGCAAAATTCCGAACTTGTGGCGGAGGGGAAGTTCATCCACGAGGCGAGTTACCCAAAGCGCAGCGAAAAATACGAGGAGGTGGAAATCGACGGCGCCAAGGTGGATTTTTTTGACGCCAAAAACAAGGTAATCCACGAAATCAAAAAGAGCAACAAGATCGAAGCAGCCCACTCTTGGCAGTTGAAATACTACATATACGTCTTTGAAAAGAACGGAATATCAGGCGTTTCGGGCGTTTTGGAATACCCCACGATGCGCAAGGCCGAGACAGTGTCCCTCTCTGACGACGACCGCAAGCAAATCGAAAAAATCTGCGCTGAAATCGAACAGATTTGCGACGACGAGCACTGCCCGAAAGCCGTGAAAAAGGGGTTTTGCAAAAATTGCAGTTATTGCGACATGTGTTTTGTTAACGAAAATTTTGACGAAGAATGAAAAGGACCTACTATCTTTTTAACCCGGGAATTATGGAGCGTCAGGACAACACTCTGAAATTCACCGCGATAACCGAGGACGAAAACGGCGAGGAAACCCTCGGCAAACCCAAATTCCTGCCCGTTGAGCAGGTGGGCGACATATACGTGTTCGGCAGCCTCAAGGCCAACAGCGCGCTTTTCAACTTCTTGGGACAGAAGGACATAGCGGTTCATTTCTTTGACTATTACGAGAATTACACAGGGTCGTTCATGCCACGGGACGGACTTTTGAGCGGACGCCTTCTTTTGGCGCAGACTGCGGCGTACCAAAACAAGAAAAAGCGTCTCGAAATCGCCCGGAAATTTATCGAGGGCGCGGCTCACAACATGGTCAAAAACCTCGGTTACTATAATTCGCGCGGCAAGGATTTGGCGCAGTCCATTGACAAAATCAATGAGTTGGCACTTCTGATTCCGCAAACCGACGACGTGAAGGAACTGATGGGAACCGAGGGCATGATACGTCAGACATATTATGAGGCTTTTGATTTGATTATCAACGACTTCAATATGGAACTTCGCACCAAGCAGCCGCCGCAAAACGAGGTCAACGCCCTGATTTCGTTCGGCAACATGATGTGCTACACGGAGACCCTCAGGGCGATTCATCAGACGCAGTTGAACCCCACGATAAGTTACCTGCACTCGCCGGGCGACAGGAGGTATTCGCTGAGCCTCGACATTTCGGAAATTTTCAAGCCGATAATAGTTGACCGCGTGATTTTCAAGGTGTTGAACAAAAAAATGATTCAGCCGCAGCACTTCGACCGCAAGTTGAACAGCTGCCTTCTGAATGCGTCCGGAAAGAAAATTTTTGTTCAGGCGATGGAAGACAGGTTCAACGAGACGTTCAAGCACAAGTCGCTCAACCGCAATGTCAGCTACAAACACCTGATAAAACTCGAATGTTACAAACTGATAAAGCACCTTATCGGCGACGAGGAGTACAAACCGTTCAAGATGTACTGGTGATGACAGTTGACAATTAACAATGCGAAGAACAATTATGCATTGACAAAAGGTTCTTTGACATAGTGAAAAACGATTAAAACACAATAAAATGTACGTAATTTTGGTTTATGATTTTGGCGAGAAACGGGTTTCAAAAATGCTGAAACTGTGCCGCAAATATTTGAACTGGATTCAGAACTCGGTTTTTGAGGGCGAGATAACGGAATTGCAGTTAAAGCAGTTGGAGTCGTCGGCTAAGGAATTTATGAACCCCGACGAAGACAGCATAATTGTATTTTCGTCGCGTTCGCAAATGTTTATGGATAAGCACATTATAGGCGTTGAGCGCAATACCACCGACAATTTTCTATGATGTTCCTTGTTGTCGATGTCCATTTTTGCGGCGCAGTTTCAGTTGTTTTTTATATTTTTTTTGACTATTTTTGAGGGTTAACGATCTGAATGATAGTCAGTTGTCGAACTACGGCACTTTTCCCCGTTTTATACATCGACTTTTTTCTCAGATTTTTTTTATAACTTTGTCCCGCCCCGAACGCAACATAGCGGCTTTCGGGTGCAGGATTTTAATCGAACCATAGTGGAATTGAAAC
>CAJOJG010000018.1:48938-49635 GCA_905234655.1 uncultured Bacteroidales bacterium | reverse complement strand
TCAGCAACTGAAAGTCTTGGAAAAAGACGAAAGGTTCGTATTTATCACGGGAATATCAAAATTTTCTCAGGTATCAATATTCTCGACCATCAACAACCTTGATAAAATTTCCATGTGGGACCAGTTTTCCGACATCTGCGGCATCACACACAAGGAACTTGAACATTACTTGCACGACGACATCGAGGTGTTGGCGGCAAAACACAACTGTACATACGAGGACATGATGAAACAGTTGGTATATCAGTACGACTGTTACCATTTCAGCGAAAACTCGCCCGCGATGTTCAACCCCACGAGCATCCTCAACGCCTTTGCGGAGGGAAAACTCAACAACCATTGGTTTGGCACGGCGACTTCGTCCTACATCATCGACCATCTGAAACGCCACAATGCCGACGTAAAGAGGCTTGTGCCGAAGACATTGTTTGCCGACGATTTTGATGTTTCGCCCGAAGACTACGACAGTCTTTGGCCGATTCTCTACCAGGCGGGCTACCTGACTATCAAGGATTACCTTCCCGAGCGTCAGCAATACGTCCTCGACTATCCCAATAACGAAGTCCGCGTGGGAATGATGCAGAACATGATGCGTTTCTATTACCAGCCGCACAATTTGTCGTCAGGCAAAAACTATATGACAGATTTTTATTTTTCGCTGAAAGACGGGCAGGTTGACGAGGCGTTCACATACTTG
>CAJOJG010000018.1:0-48856 GCA_905234655.1 uncultured Bacteroidales bacterium | reverse complement strand
GCTCGGGTTCTACACCGAAGTTGAGGTCAACACAGCCGTCGGGCGCACGGATGTCGTCATCAAAAACGAGAAGAATATCTTTGTCCTCGAGCTCAAAGTGGATGGCTCGGCTTCAGACGCATTGGCGCAAATCAACTCAAAAAACTACACCATCCCCTACAAGTACGACGACCGCGAAGTCGTCAAAATCGGTGTCAACATCTCGTCGGATAACAACACCAGGACAATCACTGACTGGGTGGTGGAGAGGTGAAAATATTACTATCGGCGGAATGTTGTGGAAAATAACAATGACGATGGCATTTGTACGCCAACAAATACCACCGTCATTGTTTTTATCGTTTGCCAACTGGGTAACGTTGTATGTGCAATTGACCACCGACCATCCAAATCTCGTCCCATTGTTCACCCGCTTTGCCAAATAGGAACATTCTATACTGGCTGTTTGAATAGTCATTTCTCATCTTTTCGTCGGTGTATATGAATTCCGTCACTGGAAGTTTTGTGGCATTACCTATTAAACCCCATTTGCCCTGCCTGTTTTGAACTGCGAGTAAATCTTTTCCTTTTTGATGGAAAACTGCCTTTTTATAGAGATAGTCAATGACGACATAACCGTCCTTGTTTGCAAACCCAATAAGTCCGTTTTCTGATACTTGCGTAAGTTCATTGGGTCTTAGACTATTCTTCGCAATCTGTTCCTTGCAGAATTTCACCTTCTCTTTGGCTTCGGTTTTGTGCTTGTTGACGATGGCTTCGTAGAGCGGAAGGGCGCGGGCTACATTTTTGTCCACCTCGAGCACTTTCTTGGCGTCGCTGAGGAGACGTTCGTATTCCTCTTTGAGGGCGGATTGTTGCTCGTTTTGTTTCTTTTCCTCTTCCGTGGGGCTACTGTTTTGTTTTTGGTCGTCAACAACGGGCTTGTTTTGGTCTTGGGTGTTGCTGTCCTCGGACTTTTTGGGCTGGTCTTGGACTGGGGTGTTGCTGGTTCCGTTGTCGGCGGTGGTGTTGGTGGGCGGGGTGGTGGTGCCGCCGTTGCGTGTCATGAAGAAGATGACGATGCCTATGATTGCCGCTGCGGCGAGGATGCCGAGGATGAGGGGAAGTTTGTTTTTCTTGCGCTCGCCTTCTACTGGGGTTGCAGCGGGACGGGAGACGGGCTTCACCTCGGCGGGGGCGGGTTGCTGGAGCGATGTGCCGGTGATTACCTGCGAATTGAGGTCGCTAAGTATCTCGCGGCAGTCGTGGTAACGGTTTTCGGGCGCGGGCTGCGTGGCGCGGTTGATGATGAGCTTGAAGTTGGGGTTTTGAACCGTAGATGCCGTGCGGTCCACAAGACTTCCAGTGCACATTTCGAGTATTATGAGGCCGAGGGAATATATGTCGGCGCGTTGGTCCACGAGGTTGCCTTTGGTCATTTGCTCGGGGGCGGCGTATTTGGGCGTGCCGGCTTTGACGAGATGGTCGTCGTAACGGTCGGCGTATGCAAGTCCAAAGTCGAGAAGCTTGACATTGTCGCCACGGTAGGTAACGAGGATGTTGTCGGGCTTGAGGTCGCGGTGCACAATCTGTTTTTTGTGAACGTATGTGAGCGCGTCGCAGAGCTGTGTGATGATGCTGCGCGTGAGTCTTTCGTTTTTGATGAGTTCGCCAGTCTTTATCATGTCAGAGAGCGGGCGACCGTCCACGTATTCCATTGTGTACCAGAGGCCTTCGGCATCTTCGCCTTTGTCCTCGAAACGCACAATGTTGGGGTGGTCGAGCTGCACGCCGTTGTCAAACTCTTTCATAAAGAGTTCGCGGTATTGCGGATCGTCTTTGAATTGAGGTTTTATCCTCTTGATGATGTGCCACTTGCCGTATTTCTTGCCTTGATATACAGTGCTCATCGCGCCTTGTACGGAGAGTTCCTTTATGTCTGTGAATGTGTTGGCAAGGGCGTTGTCCCCAGTTTTAGGTGTGGTGTTGGCAGGCTCTGAGGATGTTACAAAGCCCGAGCCGAGGTCTGCGCCGCCGGTCTGTCCGTTGTCGGTTATGAAGCCGGAGCCGAGTGTGTTTTCGTTGTTGTCAGCCATTTGGATTACTATATCGTTAGTTATTTATTACAATTTTGCTTCTTCTGCGCCTACCGCCATTCCGTTGGCGAAGAAAACGTTGCCTTCCGAAAGTTTTACAATCGTGTAGGTCATTATTTTTTGTTTTGGGCGGGTGATGGCGGCGAGGGTTACAGTGCCTTCGCCGGTGATTATGATGTCGTCGGTGGTGAGCGTGGAGACTTTGCCGAATCCTTTGTATTTTGCGGTTTTGGCGGGGTTTGATGATGCCCAGCCGTGTGTTGTGAGGAATGGGTGGTCGTCGGTCGTGGTTATGTGGCGGCCGTCGTCGAATGTGTAGCATACGATGTTGTCGTGTGGCACGGCGGCGGTCGCCAATACTTCGGACTGGAATGTCTCCTGTTTTTCGGGGTCGTAGGCGAGTATTTTGTCGCCCTGCCTGATTTCCTCGATGTTTCGAGTTGTGGTTTGGGTTATTGAGATTTTTGTGTTGGCGGCGAAACAATACAGCCCCGGAACGTCGTTTTTGACATTCTGGGCTTGTGTTGTCATGGCGCCAATCATTATAGCCGCCGTCAGGAGTAGTCGTTTCATCGTGTCTGCAATTTTAGTCCGATATTATAACGGCGGAATGTGTTGTTTTAGTCTGTCAAAACCACATTTTCGTCGTCGTCGTTTTCGAGGCGGTCTTCCTCGATGATGAGGTTGTCGATGATGAAGTTTTGGCGGTCGGGCGTGTTTTTGCCCATGTAAAACTCCATCAGCTGTTGTATCTGGTCTTCGCGCTTGATGAGTACCGGCTCTATGCGCATTTCTGGTCCGATGAAGTGCTTGAACTCGTCGGGCGAAATCTCGCCGAGACCTTTGAATCGTGTCATTTCGGGATTCTTGCCGCACGCTTGTATTGCCGCCAACTTTTCTTCCTCGGAGTAGCAATAGAAGGTCTTTTGCTTGTTGCGGACGCGGAAAAGCGGGGTCTGCAATATATAAAGGTGCTTGTTTTTGATGACTTCGGGGAAAAAGTTGAGGAAAAACGTTATCATCAACAGCCTGATGTGCATTCCGTCAACGTCGGCATCGGTGGCGATTACTACTTTGTTGTAGCGTATGTTTTCTATGCCTTCCTCGATGTTGAGTGCGGCTTGAAGGAGGTTGAACTCTTCGTTTTCATAGACCACCTTTTTGGTGAGGCCAAAACAGTTGAGCGGCTTGCCACGGAGACTGAACACCGCCTGTGTGTTGACGTCGCGGCTCTTGGTTATGCTGCCGCTCGCGGAGTCGCCCTCGGTGATGAAAATCGTCGCCTCTGATTTGCGCTTGTCGTTGGTGTTGAAGTGGACGTTGCAGTCGCGGAGCTTGCGGTTGTGGAGGTTGACCTTCTTGGCTCGCTCGCGGGCGATTTTTTGGACACCCGCCATCGCCTTGCGGTCGCGCTCGTTGTCGAGGATTTTTTTGAGGAGCGTCTGCGCGGTGTCGGGGTTTTTGTGGAGGTAGTTGTCGAGTTCCTTGCAGACGAAGTTGAGCATGAAGTTTCGGATGCTCTCGCCGTCGGGCTTCATGTTGCGGCTGCCGAGTTTTGTCTTGGTCTGCGACTCGAATACGGGTTCCTCGACCTTGATGCTGACGGCCGCGCACATCGACATTTTGATGTCGCCGATGTCAAATTCTTTTTTGTAGAAGTCGCGGATGGTTTTTGCGACCGCCTCGCGGAATGCCATTACGTGCGTGCCGCCCTGCGTGGTGTGCTGGCCGTTGACGAATGAGTAGATTTCTTCCGAAAACTGGTTGTTGTGCGTGATGGCAATCTCGATGTCCTGGCCTTTGAGGTGGATTATCGGGTACACGCCCTCGCTACTCATGTTGTCGGTCAGGAGGTCGAGGAGGCCGTTTTTTGAGTTGTATAGTTCGCCGTTGTAGTTGATTGTCAGGCCGGTATTGAGATAGACGTAATTCTTGAGCATCGGGACGATGTAGTCGTCCTGGAAAGAATAGTTGACGAAAAGCGAGGGGTCGGGCGTGAAGGATGTCTCTGTGCCGTTTTTTTCGTTGGATGGCACGAGGGTGTCGTCCTGCTGGCAGATGCCTTTTGAGAATACCACGCGCTTGCATTGTCCGTCGCGGAATGAGCGTATCATGAATTCGGTGCTGAGGGCGTTGACGGCTTTGATGCCGACGCCGTTGAGGCCGACGGATTTCTTGAAGACCGAGCTGTCGTATTTTGCGCCGGTGTTCATCTTGCTCGCCACGTCGCGGACTTTGCCGAGGGGGATGCCGCGCCCGAAGTCGCGGATTATGACGTGTGAATCGCGTATCGAGACTTCAATCTTCTTGCCGAATCCCATCATAAATTCGTCGATTGAGTTGTCGAGGGCCTCTTTTAAGAGGACGTAGATTCCGTCGTCGGCGGACGAGCCGTCGCCAAGTTTTCCTATGTACATGCCCGGGCGGCGGCGGATGTGCTCCTGCCACTCGAGGGTCTGGATTTTTTCGTCGGTGTATTCTTCGAGTTGTTCTTCCATTTGTGTCAATTATAATTGTCGTGGGGCAAAGATAAGAAATATTTTTGGAAATCGAAAAAATTTATTTGTGCAGCATTTCTGCGACAATCGGCAGGACTACACGGCGCGTGTTGGCTGAAAACGAGATGCTGTTTTGGGAGAACTTGACATCGGCGGACGTCACCATGTCGCGTCCAAGCGCAGCCTCAAGGCGTTCATAGAAGTCGCCCGCACCGTTTTTGATGTCTTCAACTATGGTGTCGATGTCGAGTTTTTCTGACGAATACAGGACGCAGATGTAGTCCTTGCCGACTGTGTTGTCCATCTGGACATAGAAACGCTCGTCGGGTATGGCGATGCAGTTGGATTTATAGACCAAGGCGGACGAGACATGCTCGTTGGGCGGGAAAACCTTTCCGCAATTATTGTACAAGTCGCTGCCAATCAGGTACACGTATGCCGGCTCGTTGTTTGTGATGTAAATCCTGTAACGTGTGCCGGACACGTACTCGCCGTAAATTTTGTAGTGTGGAATCGCCGATGACACGGTGTCCAAAGTCGCCGATGGCTGCTCGCCGGTGGCAAATTTGATGTAGAAATTACCGCGCAGAAGGTTCTTTCCGGTAGTTTTTGGGCGGACGTACATCTCGAATGCGTACTTTGCGCATTTGGCGAAATCGTCGTATTTGACCCAAATGCGTCCGCCGTCGCCCCAAGAAGTCCCCCAACTGTTTTGGATATGGAACGCGCCGCCGTACATATTGTCGTCATAACCAATCACACACATCGCGTGTCCCCCTGGATTGCCTTCCATGACGCCATCCCAAAGTTCCTTTCCCCAACTGTCACCGAAAGATTTGTAGACATCCATCGCGAAAATCACGGGGCGGTCGTTTGCAATGGCTTTCTTGACCGAATTGATTTTCAGTTGGTAGTCGTTGCATTGATATGGTATGAGCGTGAAATAGTCGTCGATTTTGTACCTCTCGGACGCTTCCATTATTGGTGTCGGCACGTAGTCCTCGCACTCCGACGAATATTCTGAAAATTTGGTTATGCCAGTGTTTTTCATCAGCCTCAATGCGTCTTCTATAGCAGTACCACCACTACAGTTGTCGTTGTGATTACGGCGTATGTTGGTGTACACGAACCACGGCGAGAATGCTTCCTCGGTTATGATGTCCGTGTTTACCCAGCCATTTGCAATAGCCTCGGCAATCGTCCGCGCAGCGTAGCCGGTCGACCATGCCGAACAACTTCCAAAGTTGCCCTGCGACCTTGGCTTTGGGCAGTATTGGACTAAGGAATGGCTTTCGGGAAGTCCATTGTAACTGCGGGTGACGAGGGCGGGCTTGCCGGGGATGTTGTTGTATGCCTCCTCGTCGATGACAAGCCCCATGCCCAGTTCCTCATGCTCTTGGGCGTTTGAAATGCTGGCGGCGAGCATGAATATTATCAAGATTTTTTTCATTGTTACTGTCTGTTAAAAATGATGTCCTCGTAAAGCGTACTCAAAACCTTAGCCGACTGGGACTTGCCGGTCAATTCGCGCAACAGCCTGTTAGTCTTCATCATAACGTCGAGAATGCCGTTCCCGTTTGGCGTCAGGTTGTCCAACAATGCGGCGGCAAACGCGCCGTTGCGTCCATTGGCGGCCGTGGGAGAAAGATTAGGCGAATAGACGAAAAGCATATTGTCGGCGGAATATTCAGCCATGGAATTGCCGTCATGCTCGCCGTCCGACCAGTTTTTCTCGAACGGATTTGTGTGGTTTGGATTGAGTATCATCAACTTCTGTTTTGCATTCTTCATCATCGACACAACCATCGCCGCGTCGACGCACTCGTACTTGACCTTTTCGGCGTATGGCAATTTTGCGTCCGTGGGAATGAGGTAGTTAGAGTTGTCGCGCTGTATGCCATAACCGGCGTAATAGAAGACGGCGACGTCAGCCTCCTTCGCCAAGGTGCCAAAATTAGCAATCGCCTTATCCAAGCCTTCGTGCGACATGTTGTTTCCAAGGACGACGTTGAAACCCAGCGACTGGAGTTTGCGGGCGATGTCGTTTGCGTCGTTGATGGACGTGGCGAGTGCTTCCATGGGGTATGTCGAGTTACCGATCACGAGTGCCACGCGCTTATTGGCAGTCGTGGAGTCTCCATTATTGATGTTCGCGTCGGTTTTGTTATCGGTTTTGTTGTCGGTTTCCTTGTTGTCATCAGCCTGACCAAGAGTGAATTTGACATAATCGCTGAATGCCAAGGTCTTATTAGCCTCGTCGACATCGTGGACAATCTTTGACCTGACGTAATAAGTGTTTGGGCTGAGCTTCATCGAGCTGTACGGCATGAAAATCGCAAAATCAGGGTACGAGTTCTGGTCGTCGGTGGACTTAAAGTCCGCGCTCACGACCGTCTGCATGACCTTTTTCGGCGTTTCGCCCGGCTTGGCCTCCTCGCGGTAGACCGACACAAGACATTCGTCATTGGAGTTTGAGTTATAGATATTGAAGTTATGGTGGACCACGATTCCTTTCTCGCCGTTGTTCATCACGTCCAACTCCACCCACAGGCTGTCGATGTTTGCTGACGGTTCGGGCGCGGCGGTGTATGTGACGGTGTATTTCCTCGTCGAGATTCCGGCGGCAGTGGTGACTTCGACGGTAATCAGGTTGTCGCCCTCCTCCAAAATCAAGTCCTGCTCGACTTCCATCTGGTAGCCGTTATTGTCCGAAAGTCCGATTCCTCGCGCAAAATTGTTGTTTGCGTTGCCGTTAAGAGTTACATTCTTGCCGGTCACGAGGGATTCTGAATTGACGCCGACACGGAGGTGGTATTTCTGTTTGCTTGTCGAAAGCGGCGACAGCAGGGTCAACTGTGCGCGCGAGGTGTCGGACGTGCTGACATCATTGTCAACCGACGCATCGCTGCCACGGCCGGTGCCGATGAATGGAAGGTCGCGGTATGATGTCAAGAATTTAAAGCCTTCACTTGTGGTACAACAAACCCAACTCCTGACGTAATACCTGTTGGAGCCGGGAGAAAATTCCAATGCGCTGTACGGGATGAACAAGTCAAAGTTGTCATACTCGTCGATGGGGTTTTCTGGGTTGAAGTGTTTGCTGACGCAGGCGGTTTTGGCTGTTGTGCTGTAGTTTTGGACATCGCTAAAAAGGTCTTTTTTTTGAGCGTCGTAGAAATAGGCGATGCACTTTCCTTCCAAGCCCTGCGCGTTTTCGATTGAAAATTCGAGGTGGATTTTCATACCCTTAGTCCCATAACTATCCTTGACACCATGTTCGAGCCATACGTTGTCGATTTTGGCAGTCTGCGCCGCCACAATCTGCGCGGCGAGCGTCAATATTGAAATCAGAAATATGGAAAGTTGGTTTTTCATATTTGGCAATTGGTTATTATGTGGTTTGTGATTGATTGTTTTTATTTCGTTGACAAAGATAAGTCTATTTTTCTGAAAAACGGATAAGAAATCTTATGTTTTTTGCATAAAAAAATCCTTGAAAATCTTTTTGACTTTCAAGGATTCGTTTTTGAGGTGTGCGCCGGACAGGACTTGAACCTGCACCCAATAAAACTCGGATATGCCCCTCAAACATACGCGTCTACCAGTTCCGCCACCAGCGCGTGTCTTTTGTTTTGACGGTGCAAAGGTATGTATGTTTTTTGAAACCTCCAAATTTTTGTGCAAGTTTTTTTGAAAAAAATTATCACACTGCTGTTGTACCGCTTCGCGGTGTATGTGGAGCCGCTTGCGGGAAATCTTTCAAATCTTTTCAAATCTTACAAATCAAATAATCTACAAATCATAAATCATAAATCAAAAAATCAAAAATCAAAAATCAACAAATGTCAGTAAAGTAGGTTTACCATGCCGGATTTGGAGATTTGCTTGCCGGAGGAGGTCTTGTAGGTTATGTGGTAGACGTATGTGTCGCGGTGGCAGAGTTTTGAGGAGCGGTCGTAGCCGTCCCAGCCGGTGTTAAGGTCGTCGGACTGGAAGATGAGCGCGCCGCGTTTGTCGTATATGGTCATGTGGTAGTCGAGTAGGAAGTCGGCGCGTGGACGGAATGTGCGGTTGTCCTGGCGGTCGCTGTTGGGGTTGAGGGCGTTGGGAATGTAGATTATTGGGTCGCGCTGTAGACAGGCGGTGTTGGAGCGCATGGTCTTGCCGTCGGGCGTGGTTATGGCTATTCGGTAATAGAAGCGGCCTTCGTAGAGGTTTTCGTCGGCGATAATGTTTGCGAGCATGTCTTGGTAGTCGTCATAAAAGCCGCTGACTTGGGTGATGTCCTGCCAGTCGCCGTCGTCTATTTTCCGTGCGATTTGGGTCGTGTGGTTTGGCGTTGTGGAGTTTGTGGGCGGGTTCCACGCAATTATGTTAGAGGTTTGGGCATCGGGCGTGGCGGTGGCGACGATGTTATGCGCGGTGTCGGATTGTGCGAGTGGCTGTCCGCATTGGTCGGTGATTGTCAGGATATACGAGTAGCGTGTCGTAGGGTCGGCGTAATTGTCTGTGATAGTCTCGGCGGTCATGGCCGTAGAGGGGAGAATGAGCGTGGAGTCTGCGCCAGTGGCGATGTCGTGGCGCAGGAGTTGGGCTTCGCTGCTGTGCTGGGTTGGGGTGGCGGTGAGTGTCAGTTGGATTTGGTTTTGGTCGTCCGTGGTTATAAGGTCGATGGCGACGGTTTCGGGAGGCGTGGGCTGTGTGGCTTCTATGGTGATTTGTGGCGAGTATGTGTGTATGCCGTTTGTGGTGGTACATTCGATTTGGAAGGTGCGCGACTGGTGGTATGTCTGGAAGTCTATTGATGTCGTGGTGTCTTTTGTGTCTTGGTATTTGGCACGTTCAGGTTCTATTAGGTGAAGTGTGTAGTGGTCGGCGTTTTCGATTGATGAGTATTGCAGTGAGTATTTGTGGTCGCATGGATTGTATGAACCTTGGGCGGTCATTGTCGCTGTCGGCTCGGACATGAGGCTGTAGTGGATTTTTCCGTCGTGGTCAGTCTTGTACGCGGCAAGGCGGTAGTATTCTTGGCGGATGTTTGTCATTGCGTATGTGCCATACTCGCCGGAGCGGTCGGTGTATGTGAAGGTGTTGTTGTCGTCGATGATGGCGACATTGTTGTATGTGCCGGGTATTACGCCTTGGCCGTCGACGATGAGCCTTTTTATGATGTAGCCGTCCACGAGGTCGGGATTTTGCATTGTCCAATGGAGGACGGGTATGCCTTCTTCGTTGACTTCTATGGAGGTCAATGTGGGAATTTCGATTTCGTCTTGAGCCGTGGCGGCGATGGCGGTCATTATCAACGCGATGGTCAGTGTCAGTTTCATGTTTCTTGAGTTTGTTATAAAAGTAAAACGGATTCCAGTGCGGTTTTATTTTCCGTGGCTGGAATCCGTTTTTTACTATTTCACTTTCTCACATTGACATGAATGTCGGTGTGAGGTGGTGCGTTAGAACTCGATTTCGAACTCTACGCGGCGGTTTTTGGCTTTGTTGGCCTTTGTGGTGTTCGGAACGACAGGCCTTGTGTCGCCGAAGCCGTCGCTGTGCATTCTCGATGCCGGAACGCCTTTGTTGACGAGGTATTTCATTACTTCGTTGGCGCGGTCTTTGGAGAGCTGGAGGTTCTTCGCCTTGTCGCCGTCGTTGTCGGTGTGTCCCTTTATGTAGAGTTTGTATTCCTTGTTTTCGAGCATTGTCTTAGCGATGTCGTCGAGTATGTTGTACGACGTGCTTACGATGGTCGATTTTCCAGTTTCAAACTCGATGCCGTTGAGGGCTTTCTTGAAGAGTTGTTTAACTTCCTGTTTTACAACCGGGCAACCGTGGTTGGATTCCGGGCCGGCAACTTGCGGACACTGGTCGTCGTCGTCCGGCACACCGTCGCCGTCTGTGTCGAGGATACAACCAGTGGGGTCTACGGTTGTGCCTGCGGGAGTGTTGTCGCATTTGTCGAGGTAGTCCGGCACGCCGTCCTCGTCAGTGTCGAACGGGCAGCCGTTCTTGTCGACTTGGACACCTGCGGGAGTGTTGGGGCATTTGTCCTTGTCGTCGAAAACGCCGTCGCCGTCGCTGTCGAGCGGGCATCCCTGGTCGTCCACGGTTGCTCCGCGTGGCGTGTTGGGGCATTTGTCGAGGTAGTCCGGCACGCCGTCGTAGTCGCTGTCGAGCGGGCAACCTTCGTCGTCCACTGTCGCGCCAGGTGCTGTGTCGGGGCATTTGTCGTTAGCGTCCTCGACTCCGTCGCCGTCCGCGTCGAAGAAGTCGGGTTCGATTCCGCCGGTGTTCTGGCCTGAAACGTCTACGAGTTCGATGTCCGCGCCTTCTTTCTTCTTCTTGTCTTTCTTCGCTTTCCTTTCGTGGGAGCCGAATACAAGGCCGAGGCCGACATTGACACGTGCGTTCTTGAGCCTTTCGGGGAACATGACGTTATTGTCGCCCTTGAGTTTGGCGTAGTGGAGCGGTACATTGTCCATTGCGGCGAAGATGTTCAGGAAGCCGAGCTTGAGGTTTGCGCCAAGTCCGAGCGCGCCCCATTCGCCGTTCATGAGCGAGTATGTGCCGTTAATGGAGAGCATACGAAGCGGGTGGAGATTGGCGGAGAGCGATATTTCTTCGAATGTTTTGCCGTACTGGAAGGCGGTTCTTGAGAGTACGCCGACGCTGATGATTTTCAGGAGGTCGTATGATGCTCCGGCGTATATCTTCACCGGGAGTTTTTGTTTGAAGGCGTCAGTCGAGCCAGCCTTGAAGGCGCTTTTGAACTCGTCGCCGATGGCCTTGAAGTCAGGGTTGTCTTTGTGGTCGGTTTCATCTTGGTTAATATCGTAGTCTGCGCCGTCGTATACGAAGTCTTCGTCCATTGTAGCGCGTCCTACGTTGTCCTTGAAGTTGATGTATCCGAGGTCGAGGATGCTTGCGGAGACTGTGAGCTTGTTGAAGAATTTGTATGATGCGCCGATGTCGAATGCGAAACCTTTGTTGCCGGAGAAGTCGCTGTATTTTATGTCGTCGTCTCCTTTTTTGTACTTGGCATCGAGTTTGTTTTCGTCTGTCGGGTCGTTGTAGACGACAAGTCCCGGGTATGAGCCCATTACTTCGCCGTTGCCTTTAAGCACCCACTGATCCATGCTGCCAGTGGCGGTCAGGTCGCTGAAGTCGGTCTTGAAGCTTGTAATGCCTTGGAGGAATTTGCCGGTTACGCCTATTGTGAGTTTTTCGTTAAAGCGGTGGGCGAGTGTCAAACCAGCCTCGGCGTATGCGTATACGTCGGCGGATATGTCACCGGCATCGAGGGTGATGCCCTTCTCCTTGTCCATGCCTTCGAGGAATATTTCGAAGAAAGATTTGGGAATGAAGAGGTTTGTTCCGACTTTTGCACCGACGGAGACTCCGACGAATGTGTTTTTTCCGGCGAAGAATCCGAAGTCGAGAATGTCGACGTATGAGGTGGCGAAGAGTTGGAGATTGCCGTCGATTGCGTCGAGGAAGTCTTTTCGTCCGGCATCGCCAAGTGCCTTGTCGAGGAAGATGACAGTGCGCTTGTCGTTACCTGAACCGACGTTTTTGAATATGTCGTTGAATTTGATGCTGTTATTTCCAAAGTCAGCCGCCACTGTGCCAAGTCCGATGTAGAATCTTTGGTCTGGCATGAATGAAGGGTTCAAGAGGTGCTGGCGGTAGTTGTATTTGTCGAAGTACACAGTGTTCGAGATCTGCGCGGTGGCAGAACCGGCGAGCGCCGCAAATGCGATTGCTGTGGCTATGTTTGCTATTTTTTTCATGTTGTGTAGTCCTTTTTGTTAGAATTTAGTGAAGTCCACTGTCGCGCTGACGAATGTCTTGAGTTTGATTGTGAATGTTTGGTCATGCGTGATGGTGAGGTTGGTCTGGTCGGCTCCGAATGAGTATGTCACCATTATGCCGGTCGCGGTCTTGAGCTTGTCGGCGGAAATATGGGTGTATACGAGGGACTTTTGCTGGAGTCCGTCTTTCGCCTCGATTTCTATTTCAGATTTGTCGTCGGGGGTGATGTCGGTGATGGGAAGGTAAAAGTCTTCATCTCCGGTGGCGAACTGGATTTTGAGGGAGAAGTTGAATGGGGTCTCGTTCGTGACATCAACGTCAATCGTGAAATCCTCGATTTCGTTTATCGGGTTTCCTGAACCGAAAAGGTCGTCCATGTCCTTGATTTCGATGAAGTCCGTCGTTACCGGGGCTTCATTTTCTTGATTTTTGAGAACTTCATCGATGTCAAGTTTATTTAGTTCTTTTAGGGCATCGCCGTCGAACTGTGACAAGTCGATGGTGTAGTTGCCAGGATTGCCCTTGAGGTATTGGGGTTTGTTTCCCAGTGTTTCCATTATCGTTTGGGCCTGAGTGTCCGATACTTTGAACGTACCTGTCATGCCGGTCAAGTCGAACAGGTCAGAGAGTTTGGCGTTGATGTTGGCGATTGGCGCGCCGAGGGAGGTGCTGAACTCTATTTCGTCGCCAACGTTTTCGAGGTCGTACTCCTCCTTTGAGCATGACGAGAATAGTGCGGCGGCGATGAGAGCCGTGGCCGCGATTGGTGTTGTTAGTATTCTTCTCATTTTTACGGTTTGTATTTTATGGTTGATAAAAAAAATCAGTTTGTTTTGCTTGGAATTTCTGTCGCGGCGGTGTTGGGTTCGTTAACAGCCGCCTTTCGGAGCGTCTCGCTGAGCTCGGCTTCGAGCTCGGGGAGTGACGCAACGAGTTTTTCCGTGCTGTCGATGATGTCCGTGCCGTTGTTGGCATCCTTAACCACTTTGTTGGCTTGTGCGACTTCCTCCTGCGGGAATAGTTTTGCCTTTTGGAGGTATTCGGCGATTTTTTTGCATCTGTCGATGTTAGTCGTCAAGTCCTTGTTCTGTCCTTGGGAGTGGACGCTGAGCTTGTATGCCGTCAGGCTCAACTGTAGGCCCGAAATCGCGTCGTTGGCGGACAACTGTGCGCCGTTGAATATTTCGTCAATCTGTGCGAATGCGGCGATGTAGTCGTCGTGGTTAATCGCCGACCTTGCCGAGTCGAGCTGTGTCTGGTACGCCGATTGGGATTCGCATGAGGTAACAGCGGCGAGTGCTGCGAAGATGGTTGCAACTATTATGCTAATATTTTTCATTTTTTACAATTTTTTTTACAATTTTTTGGATGTTTTATATTTTGCAAATTTACAAAGGTTTATCAATTGGATTATGTTGCTTATGTTTAGAAAATGTTACGTTTTGGGTGTTGAGTGTTAAGTTAATATTAAGCAGCGGGGCTCCGTGTCATTTGTCTATTCTCACGAAGTACACGACGACGGAGTGTGGCGGTATCTTGTCCATGTCCCCGATGAGCCCTTTTGCGTAGTGTGGGGGCAGGATTAGGATTGCGCTGTCGCCGTGGCATAGCCGCCGGAATGTGCGCGTCATTCCGGGTTCCATTTCGCTCGAGCCGATGGTGAGTTCTTTCTTTCCGTCGGCGCGGCTGTCGTAGCATACAGTGCCGTCGAGCAGTTCGACGCGGTATTCCATGAGGATTTTGGGCGCGGCGGCGATGCTGTCGCCTGTGCCTCTGTCACATACCATGTATTTTATTCCGCCTTCGCCGTCGGTCATGTCCCAGTTCCTGCGCTTGATGTATTGGGCGGTGCGCTCGGCGTCCTCCTTGACGAGGTATTTGTTGGCGGTGATGAGGTTGTCGTTGAAGATGGAGTATTCCGTCTTGCTCTGGTCGTCGCGCTTGACCTTTGAGCCGCAGCCCACCGCCAATATCATCGTCAATATAATAATTAAGGTGTGTGTCTTCATTTTATCTACGTGTATGACCGCCTTGCGGCGGCCTTTTTCTTTTAACAAAAATTAAAGCGGATTATAACGAATTAAGGCGAATTACTTTAAGAATATAATTCGCTTAATTCGGTCTAATTTTGTCCGGACAAGAATTAAAAGGACTTTTATCATTCTTTTAATTTTTGGGATGGGTTTTCGTTTATTCTCTTTCTCATTCTTGGTCGCCTGCGGCATAGCGGCAGTGTGACTTTTGGCAGGAGGCTGACGAACCGGTCTACAATCTCGTTAAGCGGCTTGTAGCTCTTACCGCCGGCTGCGTTGTCGTGGCCGCCGCCGTTGAAGTAGTGTTCGGCGATGGTGTTGACCTTGAAGTTGCCCTTGCTGCGGAAGGAGCATCTGATAAGTCCGTCGCGTTCCATGAAGAATGCCGAGAACTGGATGTTGCCGATGCACAGCGGCAGGTTCACAAAACCCTCTGTGTCGCCTACTTGGTATCCGAACTGGTCGGCTTCGGCTTTTGTGAGCGATATGTACGCAGTGTGGTACTGCGGGAACACCACCATTTTTTGGGTCAGGACATATCCCATGAGCCTCATGCGGCCTTCGGAGTAGCTGTCGTAGATGTGGTGTATGATTTCCGAGCGGTCGAAGTTGAACGCCGCGAGTTCGCCAGCGACGCGGAATGTGCGCTTTGTGGTGCAGTTGAACTGGAAACATCCCGTGTCTGTCACAAGCCCGGTGTACAGGCAACGCGCCGAGTCGATGCTTAGCTTAAAGCCACATTCCTTGCAGAAGATGTACAGCAACTCGCACGCGGCGGCGGCTTCGTGGTCGGAGAATACATGTTTGCAAAGTCCTTCCTGCGGGTTGGGGTGGTGGTCGATCATGATCTTGACCGCCGAGGACTCTTCGAGAGCCTTCTGCATCTTGTCGACGCGCGAGGCGTTGTTAAAGTCCAGCAGGAAAATCATGTCCGCCTCGGCGAGGAGCTTCTGCGCGTTCTCGTTGTCCCAAATCAGGATTTCGGAGCATCCGGGCATCCATTTGAAGGTGTCGGGGATGTTGTTGGGCAGTATGACGTGACATTCCTCCTTGGTGGTCTTCAGGTAGTTATATAGAGCCAAAGAAGAGCCGAGCGCATCGCCGTCAGGGTTGAGGTGGGCGGTGATGACGACTTTCTTAGCAGCCTCGATGTCGGCTTTCGCGGCATCAATATTTCTTTTAGAAAAAATTTCCATTGTCTTTTTGGTTTGTGTTTTTTTTATTATCTTTGCGCCAAATTTCAGAACGCAAATATACTTAAAAAATTATAATTACTAAATTAAAATGACAGGAAAACATACTTTGATGCTCATTAAGCCGAATGCCGTCAAGAACGGTTACGCCCAGGAGATTTTCCTCGAGGTGCACAACCACGGCTTTAAGATTTTGGCTATGAAAAAATTGCAACTCTCTAAGAACGAGGCAGAAGCATTCTACAATGTCCACAGGGGCAAGCCCTTCTTCGACGGCCTTGTAGAGTTCATGACCTCCGGCCCGATCTACGCTGCAGTCCTCGAGAAGGAGAACGCAGTGCCCGAGTGGCGCAAGCTCATGGGCGCGACCGACCCATCGAAGGCTGAGGAAGGCACAATCCGCCGTAAGTACGCCGAGAGCGTCCAGCACAATGCTGTACACGGTTCTGATTCCGACGACAACGCGCTCAACGAGATTTTCTTTTACTTCTCGGCTCGCGAAATCGTGAACGCCGGTGGCGACATCTACCAGTTGCACGACATGAAGTAGAACCACCACGGCGACCGCCAGCCCCTAAAAGGCGACGGCCATAAAGATTTTGCCTCAGATTTTTCCATGAGAAAATTTGGGGCAATTTTCATTTTTCCACACTGCATAATCCCACCCGAAATCCATGCTGAAGACTACTATCACATTCATATTAAGGACATTAATATTCACCGCAATAATGCTGGCGACGGTATTTTGGACATTTCCGTTCCAAGGGTCATACGACTTTGCGTTCTCGCCGGGCGGCGACACGGCGGCTAATAGCGGCTGGGTCGACTCGGTGATGAAGACCATGACACCCGACGAGCGCATCGGCCAGTTGCTGATGCTCGAGCTGTCGGGGAAGTGGAAGCCCGGCGACGCTCTGTATGACAAACTCGAAAAAGAGGTCGACATCTGCCACGTCGGCGGCGTGATATTCTTCTACGGCGGGCCGGCGCGCGAGGCCGCGCTCATTAACCGCCTTCAATCGCGTGTGAGGATACCGCTCATGGTCGCTCAGGACGGCGAGTGGGGGCTGTCGATGAGATTGGACAGCGTACCGGCATATCCGCGAAACCTATGCCTTGGCGCGGTGGCGGACGATGGAATCGTGTATGAACTTGGCAGGGAAATCGGGCGCGAGTGCAGGCGTTTGGGCGTCAACATCGACTTCATGCCGTGCGTCGACATCTACGACAATCCGGCGAACACCGTCATTGCCAACCGCAGTTTTGGCTCCGGCCCGCTTAATGTCGCGCGGAAGGGCTGCGCAATGATGCTCGGGATGAAGGACGAGGGGATTGTCACGACGGCGAAGCATTTTCCAGGACACGGAAACACCGCCGTCGACTCGCACGAGGCGTTGCCAGTGATAAATGACAGCCGCGAAAGGCTCGACACATTCGACCTCTACCCGTTCAAATACCTCATAAAAAACGGCGTTCCGGGTGTCATGGTCGGCCATCTTTTTGTCCCGGCGTTGGAGTCCAACAGCACAAAAGTACCGTCCAGCATTTCCAAGAATGTCATCGACGGACTTTTGAAGACCGAACTTGGATATGGCGGACTCGTGTTCACGGACGCATTGAAGATGAAAGGTGTCAGCGGCAGCATGGAGGGCGGCGAAGTCGCGGTCAGGGCGTTTGAGGCGGGTGTGGACGTGCTACTTATGCCGCCGGACGGACAGAAAGCCTACAATGCGCTTGTGGCGGCGAGGAACGCCGGCAGGATTTCACAGGCGGACATCGACAGCCGGTGCAGGAAGATTTTGCAAGCAAAAGTTGCGATGGGACTCCACGAATACAAGCCGGTCGCTTTGGAAAATATTTATGACGACCTTAACACAAGCTACGCCGCGTCGCTTAGCCGCAGGATTTACGAGAACGCGGTGACATTGGTAAGTAATAAGGACACACTGTTGCCGTTGCGCGGAATGGACGGCAAGAGGATTGCCGTGGTGTCCATCGGGAAGGATGCCGGGTATACGGAGTTTGAGAGCGTCATCGAGCGTTACGCCCAGGTCACTAAGTTCTCACTCTCAAAGTCCGCCGCCGCCTCCGCGTTCACTAACCTTGCCGCCCAGCTTGCAGGGTTTGACGTGGTTCTTGTGGCGTTCCACGACGGCAGCTCGTACCCGTCGTCATTCGGCGCGACAGCCGCCATGGTAAGTTTCATAGACAACCTCGCTGCGAAAGAGCGTGTGGTCTTGAGCGTTTTCACCTCGCCGCTCGCCTTGACAAAGTTCAAGAACCTTGATAAATGTTCCTCGATAGTGGTCTCATACGACGACAGCCCCGCCTCGCGCGAAGCCACGGCGCATATTGTCATGGGCGGAAAGCCGTTCTTGGGACATCTGCCGGTGGACGCTGGCGTGTTCAAGGAAGGTACAGGAATCCATACAAAAGCCATTACAATAGAATAAAATGTACGAGCAACTTCTCCAGTTAGATGCCATAAGGCTAAATTTTGGCGACAATGGGTCGCTTGTGTTGAGCATCGTCCAGGCGTTCATAATGTTTGGCGTCGCGCTCGGCATAAAGCCGCTGCACTTCAAGACCGCGTTCCAGCATCCGAAGGCGGTGGTAACGGGCTTTTGCTCGCAGGTCTTGCTGCTTCCGGCGGTGACATTCCTGGGAATATGGCTTTTTGGCAGTTACCTGACAGTGACAGTAGCCCTCGGCGCAATCCTGGTGGCGTGTTGTCCGGGCGGCAATGTCTCCAACTTCATCTCGTCGATTTCAAGGGGCAACATCGAGCTGTCGGTGTCGCTGACCGCGATTTCGACTGTGACGGCTGTGGTCATAACCCCGCTTAACTTCTCCTTCTGGGGCAATCTCTACATCTCACATTCCGACCTTGTGCGCGAGTTGCACATCCCGATTTCGCAGGTTTTCCATACCTTGTTGTTCATCATCGGGCTGCCGCTCGTGCTGGGGATATTATGTTCCACGAAACTGCCAGGCTTGACAAGGCGCATCGCCAAGCCAATCCAGCGCATCTCGCTGGCGGTGTTCATGGGCATGGTAGTCATCGCCTTCGCCGCAAATTTTGACTTCTTCATAAAGTACATCAAGTACATCCTCGTCATAGTCCTTGTCCATAACGGACTTGCATTCGCCACGGGGTATTCGGCGGCTGCGGCGGTGGGGCTTAACATGCGCGACCGCCGGACGATAACCATCGAGACCGGCATACAGAACTCCGGCCTGGCTTTGATGCTGATATTCAACCCCGCGATATTCCCCTCCGGCATACAGACCGGCGGCATGGCTTTCATCGCCGCATGGTGGGGCGTATGGCACATAATATCGGGCTTTATGCTCTCGACGTGGTGGAACTATGGCAGGAAGTTGAAATACAATAAGTTGAACAAATTACGAGCAGAAAGATATGCCAATTAAATTCACAAACCTTGAGGATCCGAGTATTGTGTACGGCGCGTTGAAACTGTTTCCGGCGTTTGTGCACAATCATATTTTTTACCGCAACGTCTATACGATGGGCTTGGAGAACATACCCGGGGACGGGGCGGTGATTTTCGCGCCAAACCATCAGAACGCGCTGATGGACGCGCTGATAATCATAAGCATAAAGAGTTGGCAGCCGGTGTTCATGGCGCGTGCGGACATCTTCGCCGGCCAGTTTGTAAGGCGGCTGTTGTTTTTTATGAAAATCCTGCCGATATTCCGTATCCGCGACGGCAAGGAGTCGCTCAAGCAGAACGACGCTGTTTTCGACAAGGCCGTGGAGGTTCTCAGGAAGCGGCGTTACCTTGTCATATACCCCGAGGCGAGCCACAAGGGCATACGCAAGCTCCGCCCGTTGAAGAAGGGCATCACCCGAATTGCGTTCATGGCCGAGGAGGCGAGCAACTATTCTCTCGACGTGAAGATTGTGCCGGTGGGCATTAACTACCAGGACTACTTCGAGTTCCGCACCGACGCGCTTATTAATTTTGGCAAGCCGATAAGCGTCAAGGAGTACCGCCAGCAATATGAGGAAAACCCACAGAAGGCCAACCATGACCTTGTGCAGCGGATTACTGAGGAGTTGAGCTCGCTCATCATCGACATCAGGGACACTGAAAATTATGACAACTTCGAGACCGCCCGCACGATTTACGCGCCGATTATCGTCAGGAAGGAGGGCAAGATTGTCAATAATTTCCAGAACCAGCTGCTCGCCGGGCGCAAGGTCGTCAAGATTATGGACGATATGAAGGTCAATGCCCCCGAGGCTTTCGACACGCTCAATTCGTATCTCCGGCAGTACCGCGAGGGCCTGAAGGCGGCAAACTTGCGCGACTGGATTATCCGTCGGCGGTTTAAGACTGCCGGGGTCGTGCTAAGGACGTTGATTTTGACAGTCTTGTCGCCGTTGGCGTTGTTCGGCTTCGTGAACAATTTCATTCCGTATTTTTCACCGTTTTTGCTGACGATGCACGTCAAGGATCGTAACTTCCATTCGTCTCTGAGGTTTGCTCTGTATGTGTTCCTGTTCCCGATTTGGTACACGGTGCTTATAGTTTTGCTCTGTAAGTATCTGGATCCGTGGTGGATGAGGCTTGTGTATATGCTGGCGGTGCCGGTAACGGGCATTTTTTCCCATCATTTCTATGATTATGTCAAGCGCGTCGTCGCCATGTGGCGGCTGCTGTTTAACAAAGGTCGTCACGCATATCTGAAGTTGCAGGTGCTAAGGCAGAAGATTGTGGAGATGTTCAAGGATGTGCGGGTGGGGTAGGATATTGGGATCAAGTTGAATATAGTGACGGATTCAGCAAACCGGCAAAATCATCAAGCGTTATGATTGGGATTTCTGTAACCAGGATTTCTCGAAAACCGCCATGCCATGGTGGAGGCTTTGGTTTTTAATTTCGAACTCAAGCCATTGGTGGAAAATCCTCATGACCAATTACAGATGGAGTTTCAATTTGAATACTAAACTTTTGTTGGTCTTATCGCGAAATCAAGTTTTCCCCATTTTTTTCTTAAAAATTATTTTACGATAATTTTGTCATAACATAAGCACAGTATGAGGAAAATTTTATAATTTTGCGCCAAATTTCATAGAGCAAAACATGAACTGGATTAACGATTTGATATGGGGTCAGGGCATAGCCCATTCCATACTGCTGCTGGGCGTGATAATATCGCTCGGCCTGCTGCTCGGCAAGGTCAAGATTGCCGGCATTTCTCTTGGCGCGACATTCATCCTGTTTGTCGGCATTGTGATGGGTCACTTCGGGATAAGCATGGATCCTGTGCTTATAGACTTCCTCAGGGACTTTGGCCTTATATTGTTCATCTTCGCGATAGGCATGAGGGTAGGCCCGGGCTTCTTCTCGTCGTTCAGGGAAGGCGGCATAACGCTCAACCTGCTCGCCGTCGGCGTCGTTTTTCTCGGCGCGGCTACGGCGCTGGTAATCCATTTCATCACAGGCATCGAAGTCCCCACGATGGTCGGCATAATGTCCGGCGCGGTGACTAACACACCCGGACTTGGCGCCGCACAGCAGGCTCTTAAGGACATGACCGGCGAGGTCAACTCGACAATGGCGATGGGCTACGCTGTCGCTTATCCGTTGGGCGTTATCGGCATCATATTGAGCATGATTATCGTGAAGGCGGTCTTTAAAGTCGACTTTAAAAAGGAGAATGCCGACATCGACGCACAGGCCGACGACGACTCAAGCTCCGCCACTGCCATTTCCATCGAAGTCGAGAACCCCGCTATCGACGGCAAGACAATCCGTGAGATTAAGAAGATATTCCCCGACCGCGACTTTGTGGTTTCGCGCCACTGGTCGTCAGAGACAAATGTGATTACTCTCGCCACACCCGACACGGTTCTACGTCTGCATGACAAGTTGTTCGTCATCCTCACTGCCTCCGACACCGACACCATCGCCGCCCAAATCGGCAAGGAAATCCCGATGCAGCGTCAGCAGTGGGTACGCCAGAACAGCCAGTTCATCAACCGCCGCATCGTGGTCACAAAACCCGAAGTCAACGGCCGCCGCCTTGGCAGCCTTGCGCTCAGGAGGATTTATGGCTGTAACATCACTCGCGTCAATCGTTCTGGCGTCGACCTCCTCGCGTCAAAGGAACTCATACTCCAACTCGGCGACACGGTTTCCGTCGTCGGCACAGAGGCTTCCATCGCCGGTGTCGAGGACAAACTCGGCAACTCCATGCGCCGCCTTTACCATCCTAACTTGACCACAATTTTCATCGGCATCGCCGTCGGCGTGCTGTTCGGCAGTATTCCAATCGCCATTCCCGGTGTGCCGCAGCCGTTCAAACTCGGACTTGCCGGTGGCCCGCTCATCATCGCCATTCTGCTGGCTAAGTTTGGCCCGAAGTTCAAGTTCGCGACCTACACGACCCAGTCCGCAAACCTGATGCTCAGCGAAATAGGCATCTCATTGTTCCTCGCCTGCGTCGGCATACGCGCCGGAGACGGCTTTGTGGACACGGTTGTCAATGGCGGCTACGCTTGGGTCGGCTATGGATTCATAATAACACTGTTGCCGCTCTTGATAATGGGATTTGTAGGCCGTCATTTCTGCAAGGTCAACTATTTTACCCTCACTGGCATAATCGCCGGCAGCCACACCGACCCTCCCGCCCTCGCATACGCAAGCGGACTTACATCGAAGGACGCGCCGGCGGTAGGTTACGCCACGGTCTATCCTTTGACGATGTTCTTCAGGGTCTTGATAGCCGAATTGATGGTCTTGCTGTTCTAAGTAAATAAGTAAGAAATTACGCAAAACACTATCTTGCATAATTCAGCGAAATCACTTATCTTAGCGGCGGAAAAACAAACGCTAAAACCATGATTGCTGAACGACTTGAAACATACATCGCGACGCTGCAGCCCGACGACAGAGCCGTGCTTACGGACGCGATAACGAAAATAGAATCTAACGGCGCGGCTCCAAACCCCGCCGCCGACGAAATCCTGGCCATAGCCGCCGACGAAATCAACGCCGACGCCACGACTGTCGCCGCTGCCGCAGCATACGCCTACATCGACCGTGAAAACCTTGCCAAACTCTTGGAAGCCAAGACTTTCGGCGACGAGGTCGGCGGAATATTGACTGGACTGCTTAAGATACCCGAGTTCAACATCGACAAACTCAAAGAGCAGAACGAAAACCACATCAAACTCCTCGTCACGCTCTCCGGCGACGTCAGGGCGATAATAATCTTGTTGGCGGTTTACCTCCAAAAAATCCGCCACATCACGACCCTCGACGACCCCGAAAGCGTGCGCAATGCGACTCTCGTGCAGTACCTGTACAGCCCCATCGCGCACCGCATCGGCCTCTACAAGATAAAGACCGAGATGGAGGAGACTTGCCTCAAATTCTTTGAGTACGAGACCTACCGCTCCATCGCCGACAAACTCCAGATAACGAAGACAGAGCGTGACCGCTACATAAAGGAGTTCATCGAGCCGTTGAAGAAGAAGTTCGACAGCAGCAACCTCAAAGTCCACATCAAGGGCCGCCCGAAGTCCATCTCGTCAATCCGCGCAAAGATGAAAAAACAAGGCGTGGACATCGACGGAATATACGACCTGTTCGCAATCCGCGTCATCATCGACTCCAAGCCCGAGGACGAGAAGTCCGACTGCTGGAAGGTGTACTCGCTCATCACTGAAAAGTACAAGCCCAACCCGTACCGCCTCCGCGACTGGATCAGCGTCCCGAAGTCAAGCGGCTACGAGTCGCTGCACACCACGCTCATCGGCCCCGAAGGACGTTGGGTGGAAGTGCAGATACGCACCGAAAGGATGGACGAAGTGGCGGAAAAAGGACTTGCCGCCCATTGGAAATACAAGAACGGCACGGACGGAAAGGCGGACACTAACATCTTCACCAAAATCCGCGAGGCTATAGAAAACCCCGACACCGACAACAAGTCCGCCGCCGCTGAGAAAAAGGCTCTATACAGCGACGAGATTTATATCTTCACTCCCAAGGGCGACCTGAAGAAAATGCACAAAGGCGACAAGGTGCTTGACTTTGCATTCGCCATCCACTCCGACATCGGCAGTAAGTGCACCGGCGCGCAGGTCAACGGAAAGTTTGTGTCCTTCAGGGCGGAACTTAACAACGGCGACACAGTGGGCATCCTCACCGCCGCAAACCAAAAACCCGCCGCCGAGTGGATTAACATCGCCAACAATCCGCGCACAAAGACCCGCATCCGCCGCATTGTCGAGGCCAACAACAACCGGCTTGCTGAAATAGGACGCGACATCATCCGCCAAAAACTCCAGCAAATCGGCTTGACATTCAACGACATAAACGTTCAGCAACTCCAACGCGCCTTTAACGTTGACAACGCCATCGACCTTTACCAAGGCATGGGCGAGGGAAAGTACGACCAGCACAAGATAAAGCAGATTTTCGCCGCCAACGAAGCCGCCGAGGAGCCTGCCGTGCAAGCCCACGAGGAGAAAAAAAGGCGTGAGGCAGTTGCAACTGATGATGCCAACTACCTCATCATCAGTAACATGGACACTATAAACTACACATTCGCAAAATGCTGCAACCCGCTGCCGGGCGACAGGATATTTGCGTTTGTGTCGGCGACCGGCGGCACAAAGATTCACCGCTACGACTGCCCAAACGCCAAGAACATCCTCACGCGCTTCCCCTACCGCGTAATCAACGCCGTTTGGAAAAAGGAAGCGTCGAAGGACTTGATGACCGCCACAATCCGCATCGCCGGCATTTACGACATCTCCATGTCCGCTGCCATTAACAATGTGGTAATCAACGAGTTCCATATCCACATCCGCTCCTTCAGCATCACGGAGGAGGACGGTGGCAAGTTCACCGCCACTCTTTCCGTCAACCTCCTCGGCGACAGCCAGTTAAACGCCATCGTCGAGCGGCTCAAAAGGTTGAAGAACGTGGAAAAGGTAACGAGTGTGTAATGGGGAATGTCAAAATTTTTTGTGAAAAAACACAAATTTTTTTGACATTCTTGCCGTTAGTCAATATATTTGCATCAAAATGACCGCGTATGAATAGAATTGAAATCATTGGAGCAAGACTTGTTGAACCATGGCTGGAAGAATCCCGCTTGCCGATTTTCGCCGTTTCCTTTTTGAAAAGGGCTGTTCCAGGGTTGAACAAAAAAAGTGACAATAAAGAACAATCAGAACAATAATGAAACTACTTTTATTCGCAGCATTTTTAACGTTGGCGACCATAGCCGACGCGCAGACACGCTACTCGATCCCCGTAAAAATATGGGCGTATGGAGTAAGCAACGCGCCGTCATACGACGACATAAAGAACACAATGCAAAACCTCAACAAACTCAACGCACAGACCGAAACCGGATTCTCGTACTACCTGCTCGACCTTGAGTTTGTGAAGAAAAAGAAATTTGACGACATGGGCTTCCACTCGCAGATGCCATGGCAGTCCGTCACGCGCCACGACAAAAACATGCTCAACATCGCCCTCGTCGGCGCGCTCTCGAAGTCCGGCGACAAGGCCAAAAACCAGGGCAGGACTGGCGTATGTTTCAGTCTCACTGGCAGTGTCACGGTCACAAAAGGCGAGGACATGTCGGTCGTCACGCACGAAGTCGGGCACTTCCTCGGCTTGAAGCACCAGTTGGACTTGAAGGACAACATCATGTCCTACAACCCCGACAAGACAAAACGCCGCGTGTTCACCGACGCACAAAAAAAGCAGATGCTCGACGAGGCTGCGAAGATGAAGAACTCCAAACTTTGGAAACTCGCCGCCGACGAGCCGACACCCGACGAGTTTGAGCCTGATTCCCAGTACGAACTCGCCACGCCAATCCGCAACGGAAAGACACAGCAGCACACTTTCCACCGCATAATCGACGGCGACGGTAGCACCGCGTATGACACCGAGGACTACCTGAGGTTTTCATTCTCAAAAAAGACGACCCTCGACTCGCCCAAAATCGTTGTCGAGGCCACCAGTCCAAATGCCATCCGCATCGAACTCCTCGACTCAAACCGCACAGTACTCAAATCCGCCGACGGCGCGACCCTCGACCTCGACGGCACAGCCCCCGGCTCGTATTTCATCAGAATCGTCAACACCCAAAAGGCCACGTCAACATACTCCGTCAGCCTCAAGCTCAACAACGAAGAATAAACACAACTAATTTTTTTTACCATTACACAATGAAAAACACACTTTTAATTGGGCTTGCCGCCATGATTCTCACATCATGCGGCGGCTCGACATCGCAGAAAAACACTTCATCTGCGACCACAACGCCGCTCCCGACATCGCAACGCACACTCGAAAACGGCGGCACTGGCGACTTATCCCGCGAAAAATGGGAAGTCGAGAAGAACGAACTGATTGACAAGTAAAAAAATATTCCATTTTTGTTTGCAACCCTCGAACAAAATCCTTACATTTGCAAAGTTGTTTAATCGATTAAACAGAATCCGCCTGTTTTTGTTTAATCCATTAAACAACTTTGCGTTGTTTCTATATAATCCATTAAACAAATACATGAGATGATGGACAAATTTTTGCTGAAACGGGTGCTTGCCGACAATATCACCGAGGTTCAGAACTACAATGTGATGCCTCGGAATATCGATTTGGACACTTTTCCATGCTATGTGCTTGTGGGCGTAAGGCGTGCCGGCAAGTCGTACATGCTGTTCCATAAAATACAACAAATGATGAAGTCAGGCACGCCGGCAAGCAAAATCCTATACGTCAATTTTGAGGACGAAAGGCTGGCTGACTTTGACACTCAGGATTTTAATCTCCTGCTCGAGTGTCATGCCGAGGTCTATGGCGAAAAACCAACGCTTTTCCTCGACGAAATCCAAAACGTCGCGCATTGGGAAAAATTTGCCCGGCGGCTTGCCGATTCCGGCTATTCGGTCTATGTGACTGGCAGTAATTCAAAGATGCTTTCTGGCGAAGTCGCTACAACTCTCGGCGGCCGTTACATAATCCGTGAGATTTATCCATACAGTTTTGCCGAATGCCTCGAGGCTCGTGGCGTTGATTACAGTGCTACATCCATGCTCGCGACCCAGACAAGAGCCCCGATCGTCAGAAATTTCGAGGCTTATCTCCGTAACGGCGGATTGCCGGCGTCCATTTTGTTGCCAGTGACGAGGGATTACCTTAGTTCTGTGTACCAAAAGATTTACCTTGGCGACATTATCCAGCGCAACGGAATTACAAACATGTCCGGCATTAAAATCATGGTGCGCAAAATTGCTGAATCTGTCTGCCGTCCTCTTTCATACAACCGTATCGCCAATATCCTTTCCGGTGCGGGTGGAAAGCTGAGCCTTGCCACCGTCATCAAATATGTTGAATATTGTGAGGACGCATGGTTGTTGCTGCGACTGAAAAATTACGCCGCCCATCTGTCCGAGAAAGAAAGTAATTGCAAGTATTATTTCGTCGACAACGGCATTCTGTCGCTCTTTTTGTCCGACAAAGACCCAATGCTGTTGGAAAACATTGTTGCGCTCGCCTTGTTCCGCCGCTTTGGCCACGACCGCGACAATGAGACTGTCTTTTTCTACAACACCGGTTGCGAAGTCGATTTTTACATTCCAGATGCCGAGGCCGCAATCCAAGTCTGCTACCGTCTCTCCGGCGACGATGAAACTTTCCGCCGCGAGACCGCCGCACTCCAAACCATCGCCCGGCGCTACCCCTGCGCCCGCCGCCTAATAGTCACTCTTGACGAAACCGCCACACTCTCCGACAGTTTCGGAAAGATTGATGTCGTCCCGGCGTGGAAGTTTGTGATTGAAGAATCATTTGAAAAAAAATAGTCCTGTGCGTGTGCGGAAACTTTAACACTTTTTAATGATGAAAAATTTGCAAATTCCGTTTTGCAGTCATACATTTGAAACCGAAAAAAAAATCATTACAAACAATCAAACAACAACAATTATTATGACAAAATGGATTTGTCCCGTGTGCGGCTACGTGCACGAGGGAGAGGAGCCGCCGGAGAGGTGCCCGCAGTGCAAGGTGCCCGGCTCAAAGTTCAAGAAGATGGAAGATACTGGCGAATTAAAGTTCGTGACTGAACACGTGCTTGGAATCGCAAAAGATATTCCCGATACAGAGGAAGGCAAGTTTGTGCTTCAAGGGCTGAAGAACGATTTCGTCGGCGAATGTTCGGAAGTGGGCATGTACCTGGCGATGAGCCGTCAGGCAGACCGTGAAGGCTATCCTGAAATCGCCGAGGCGTTCAAGCGTTACGCATTTGAGGAGGCGGAACATGCGGCGCGTTTTGCCGAAATGCTCGGCGAACTCGTTTGGGACACAAAGACCAACCTCGAAAAACGCATGATGGCCGAGCATGGCGCGTGCAACGGCAAGAATGAAGTCGCTAAGGTCGCCAAGAAGCTCAACCTCGACGCAATCCATGATTCTGTCCACGAGATGGCGAAGGATGAGGCTCGTCACGGTTCCGGCTTCCAGGGGCTGTACAACAGATACTTCAAGAGGTAATTTTATAAACAAAAATTTTAACGAATTAAAAACGAATAAAAAAATTCACTATAATTCGTTTTAATTTTTGTTGAAAGAAAAACAAATTACCGTCAATTTACGAATAAATTGACGGTAATTTTTGTTTATATCGTGGATTCCTCGTAGTTCGAGAGGTAGTTGTCGCGGAGCTGGTTGTGGAGAGCGACCATCTGGAGGGCGGTGGCCGCCGCCTCGTCGCCCTTATTGCCCAACGAGCCGCCACAACGCTCTTGCGCCTGCTCAAGGTTGTTGGTGGTAAGTACGCCGAAAATCACGGGCTGGTTGTACTTGATGTTGAGTTCGGTTATGCCCTGCGTGACGCCGTTGCAGATAAAGTCGAAGTGGCGCGTGTCGCCCTGGATTACGCAGCCGAGTACTATCACAGCGTCCACGTCGGTGTATTCGAGGAGGCTCTGTGCGCCGAGCGTGAGTTCAAAAGTACCTGGCACGCTGACGGTTACGATGTTCTCTTCCTTGACGTTGTTTTTCACGAGGGTGTCGTGTGCGCCTTTAAGGAGCGCGTCGGTTATTTCCTTGTTCCACTGCGCAACGACGATTCCGATTTTCATGTCGCTGCCGTTTGGTATCTCCGCCGACCCAAAATCGGAGAGGTTCTTGAGGTTTGATGCCATTGATTTAATGTTTTATAGTGATTATGGCGCAAAGTTACGAAAAAAATATCCATGTGCAACTTTTTTGCGCCAATTACGTTAAAGATTATGCAAATTGTTCAGTAAAATAATCCATAAAAAGACGATGAAGAATATATCAAAATTCCTTTTTGCGGCGTTTGTGGTGCTTATGGCCGCTGCTTGTAAGGACGACGATGGCAGTCCTGCCGTGGAAGAAGAAGTGCCGGAAGGTGTCGTCACCATCAATTCCAAGCCTGACGATGACGAGCCGGCGCTTGTCAAGAACGAGGAGTCTATCGCCACGTTTGCCGACGGCATTTTGGGGCTTATGGTGAAGGAGGCCGCGAGGTCGGCAACCTGGCTTGGCGGCGAATATTACACGTGCAAGTACAGTTATGTCTCCACGACAGCCGACGGCCAGCCGGTGTGGCTCTCGGGGCGCATGGCGTGGCCAAAGGACGGCGAGGCGCGTAATATTGTCGTCGGATGCCATGTCACTGTGACTGACAATGCGTCCTGCCCCTCTGAAAATGGCAGTTTCATGACCGACTGCGGCATTACGAGTGCTGTTTTTGCGCCGAGTTCGCTTGTCGTGTTCCCTGATTATGAGGGATTGGGCTGTACTTCCGGGCGCACAAACCCTTATCTATGCTACGAAGTCCTGGCGCGGCAGGTCGTAGACGGCGTTGTGGCGGCGCGCGACGAGTTTGTCAACCGTCACAAAGGCAATTTGCGCGATGTCTATAAGACTGTTGTCGTCGGATATTCGCAGGGTGGGGCAGTGGCGATGGCAGTCCAAAAATACCTTGAAAATGGCTTCACGGGCGGCAGTCCGATGGCTACTGACCTCCACTTTTCCGGCTCGGTCTGTGGCGACGGCCCTTACGACCCAATGTCAACGATGAAGAAGTATTTCAGCGACAACAGGATGTTCATGCCGGTAGTCGCGCCGCTTATCATCAATGGAATGTGCAAGTCGCATCCCATGCTCGTCGGAAAATACTGTGTAAGTGACTATCTGTATGCCGATTACCTCAATAGTGGAATTATGGGCTGGCTCGACGGGAAGGCGATGTCCACAGCTGAAATCCAGGAGAGGCTTTGTGAATATTCCATCGACCATTCAAAGGGCAGCGGGCAGTACGAAGTCGCGGAAGGCGAGCCGCAGTTTGCAATGTACTGCCAGGCAGACCTGCGCCCTGACGCTGTCGTAAGCCCGACGGACGGCTATATTCAGATGAATGAATATAACGACTCACAGTACATCTGGCGCACTGAGGACGGCACTCGTTATGCACCGCCGTCGTTGATGGTAAAGCAGGAACTGATGGGCTTTATCAATGGCAAGTCATCCGCCTCGGACACAATTTCGGCGTTCTGCAACGCATTGGAGGCTAATAATTTAACAACTGGATGGAAGCCCATGAACCCGATGGTGGCGTTCCATTCGGTCAACGACGAGGTTGTGCCGTTTGTCAATTATGAAAAAGCCCGCAGCGCGTTCTCGTCTGTCGACCTTTTTCACGGCGTGGTATATGACACGCGCACCATACAGACCCACCAGAGCGTCGGTCAGGCGTTTTTTGCGATTTACCTCTCCAATTACGCCAACGCAATCCTTAACGGCAAGGCGTACACGCTTAAAGCTGAAGAAACGAATGAAGGATTGTTTTGACAATAAAAACACTAAATTATTAAATGAAATAATCATTTTTTTCATTACTTTTGCGGCAGATTAATCTCATTAAACCATTATCATTCATGAAACTTTGGGACAAAGGTTTTGACACCGCAGAATTTGTAACACGTTTCACGGTCGGAAAGGATCGTGAAATGGATTTATATCTTGCTGAGTATGACACACTTGGCTGCATGGCTCATGCGCAGATGCTCTCGGAGTGTGGACTCCTGGGCAAGGACGACAATGACAAGCTCCAGCAGGAACTTAAGCACATCTACAAGACCGCCGTCGATGGCGATTTCAGGATTGAGCCCGATGTCGAGGACGTACACTCGCAGATTGAGTTCATACTCACTGAAAAACTCGGCGACCCGGGCAAGCGCATCCACACTGCCCGCAGCCGCAACGACCAGGTTGTGACGGCTGTAAGGCTGTTCACGAGGGCTAAACTCCAAAAGATTGTCGAGTCCGTCAAGGGCGTTTTTGACACTTTCATAGAACTTAGCGAGAAGTACAAGAACGTGCTGCTCCCCGGCTACACACATCTCCAAATCGCCATGCCGTCGAGTTTTGGGCTGTGGTTCGGATGCTATGCGGAGAGCCTTGCCGACGACCTCCAGACGCTGCTCTCGGCGTGGAAAATTAACAACCGCAACCCGCTCGGAAGTGCCGCTGGATATGGCTCGTCGTTCCCGATTGACCGGCAGAGGACGTCTGATTTGTTGGGGTTCGACACTCCCGACTACAACTCCGTCTATGCGCAGATGACACGCGGGAAGGTCGAGGCCGTGGTCGCGTCGGCGTTGGCTCAGCTCTCACAGACCCTCGCGAAGTTTGCCGCCGACTGCTGCCTGTTCATGAGCCAGAATTTCAGGTTCATCTCTTTGCCGAAGGAGTACACGACCGGCTCGTCGATAATGCCGCACAAGGCAAATCCCGACGTTTTCGAGTTGATGCGCGGCTACTGCAACAAAATCAGCGTCCTGCCCTTCGAGCTCAACCGCATCACCGGCAACCTCACTTGTGGCTATTTCCGTGACCTCCAACTCCTTAAAGAGAGTTACCTGCCAGTGTTTGAGCGGATGCAGATGTGCTTGGATTTCATGGAGTTCATACTTCCCAAAATCCAGCCGCGCGAGGACATCCTCAAGAATGAGATGTACCAGCCGATTTTCACGGTCGAGGCGTTGAACGAGATGGTCGTTGGCGGCATCCCTTTCCGCGACGCATATAAGGAAGTCGGCCATCAGGTTTTTGACGGCAAGTTCCACTGGGACAAGCCGTTGAACCACACGCACATCGGCAGTGTCGGCAACCTTTGTAACGACAAGATTTCGGCATTGTTTGGTTCTGTGTACGGCCAGTTTGACTTCAAGAAAGTGGATTCTGCAATCGAAAAACTCACCAAATGACAATCGAAGAAGCAATAGTATACCTCATTGCGGGCGGCGGTCACGGACTTACTGTGGACCAGTTGGTTGCGATGATTAACGCCCGCCATCTCCATCAGCGCAAGGACGGCAAGCCTGTCACTGTCCAGCAGGTCTATGCCGTCATCATGCGCCATCCCGGGATTTTCGTCAAGGAAGATGGACGGATTAGGCTGATGATGTAAATTAGACTTGAATATTACCAATAATAATGACACTAAAAATGAAAAAAATTCTTTTCCCCGCAATGTTGCTCATCTTGCTGTCAACATTGTGCGTGCAGGCTCAACAGCCTGACTTCCACGGCGGTTTTGGAAACATGAAGCCGCCGGTGGACCCTGACTTCAAGGATGTCGACTATGCCGGCGACGACCTTGAGGCGCACCGTCTCGACATCTACCTGCCCAAAACCGGCAAAGCACCCTACAAGGCGGTAATCGCTATCTATGGGTCGGCTTGGTTTTCCAACAACATGAAGGCCATCACCTATTTCTCGTTTGGGAAGCCGCTCTTGGACGCAGGGTTTGCCGTAGTCGCCATCAACCACCGCTCGAGCGGCGACGAGAAGTTTCCCGCGCAGATCCACGACGTCAAGGGCGCGATACGTTTCATCAAGGCACACGCCGAGGATTACAAAATCGACGAATCCTTCATCGGAATCACCGGCTTTTCGTCGGGCGGGCATCTCGCGTCAATGGCGGGCGTGAGCGGCACGATGAAGACCAAGACCGCCAAAAAATCCGTCGCCACCAACATCCTCGACGCCAACAAGAACATCGTCGGCACAAAAACCGAAACCACCGAAATCAAACTTGACCTCGAAGGCAACATCGGCGGCAACACTGAATATTCGAGCGCGGTGGACGCAGTCGTCGACTGGTTCGGACCCGTTGACATGCGCTGTATGAGCGCGAATTGCGAGGGCGTCAACGACGAAAAATCGCCCGAGGCGGCTCTCATTGGCGGTGCGCCCGCCGAAAATCCCGAATTGATAGAACTCATCAGCCCGGCGGCTTACCTCAAAAATGGCTCGCAGCCCCTTCCCCGTTTCCTCGTAATACACGGCGACGCCGACAACGTGGTGCCCTACTGCCAGAGCAAGCGTTTCGCCGAAGAACTCGACAAACGTGGCGTTCTCGAAGAGTTCATCACAGTCCCCAACGGCCAGCACGGCCCCATCACCTTCAACGACGAGACATTCAAGAAAATGACCGACTTCTTCGTCAAAGAAGCGTCGAAAAAATAATAATGTTTTTTTAACACAGAACACACGGAAAACACGGAACCCAATTCAATTTAATTAGTTCCGTGCATTCCGAATCGTTAAAATACTTGTATTTTTAACGATTTTTTTGCAGGTCGATTTCTGTGTATTCTGTGTGTTCCGTGACAAAAAAAATTACACAATTACCTAAATACAATGAAAAGACTTCTACTATTTTCAGCACTCTTGCCGGCGGTGCTTTGCGCGCAGAATCCCATCATCAGGGACATGTACGCCGCAGACCCCACGGCGAGGGTTTTCGGCGGGAAGGTGTACCTCTTTCCGTCGCACGACATTGTGCAGCCGTCGCCCCTGCCGCAAGGAATGAGGGAAAATTGGTTTTGCATGGAAGACTACCACGTCTATTCGTCCGAAAACCTCACCGAATGGACCGACCACGGCGTAATTCTCACCCAAAAAGACGTGCCGTGGGGCAAGCCCGACGGATACAGCATGTGGGCGCCCGACTGCGTTGAGCGTGGCGGAAAGTATTATTTCTACTTCCCCGACGTGGTTAAGGAAGGCATGGGATTTGGCATTGGCGTGGCGGTCGCCGACAAGCCCGAAGGCCCCTACACCGTCGTCAAGAGCAACATCAAGGGCATCAGCGGCATCGACCCGTGCGTATTGCAGGCTTCAGACGGCAACGCCTACATATTCTGGGGCGCGGGACGTTGCGCACGGCTCAAAGAAAACATGACCGAACTCGCCGACGACACCCCCACCGAAAAAGTCAGGTGGGGCGACCGCGAGTTTGAGATGTCAGGCTACAACTGCCTCAAAGACCTGCCAAACCGTCAGGCGGAAGGCCCGTTCGCATTCGAGCACAACGGCAACTATTACCTCACGTACCCCTACGTGCGCCGCAACACCGAAGTCCTCGGCTACGCGATGAGCAAAAACCCCACCGGCCCTTACGAGTACAAAGGCCTAATCATGGCGGAACACGCCGACAGTTGCTGGACCAACCACCATTCAATCATCAACTACAAGGGCCAGTGGTATCTTTTTTACCACCACAACGACTTTTCGCCCGACGACGACAAACGCCGCAGCCCCCGCATCGAACGGCTCTATTTCAACCCCGACGGCACTATCCGCGAGGTGCATCCCACAATGCGCGGCGTGGGAATCAACGATGCGGTTTCTGTAATCAATGTTGACCGCTACAACACTGCCTCCCAGGACGTTACGACAGGATTTGTGGACACCGCCGACAGATTTCGCGGCTGGTACGCGGGGCTCGGACGCAAGGGCAGTTACATTATATATAAGGACGTCGATTTCAAGAACGTCAAGCCCAACGCCTACGCCATCGCCAACGTCCGCGCCAACAAGAACACCAAGTTCACCGTCCGAGAAAAGTCCGCCAAGGGCAAGGTGATTGCCGAATTTACCGTAACGGTGGTTACCGAAGGGCAGTTTCGCCGCGATTACAGCGGTCAATGGCTGGCGGTAACGGCCCCCTTGAAATACGTTCCCAACGGCGTTACCGACCTCTGCATCACCGCCGACGCGGACGCAGTGGACATCGACAACATCGAGTTCAAAAACCGCATCGAATATTTCCAGCCCGCAGCCGCCACGCCCTCAACGCCCGACAGCGACGGTTTCATCAGGCGTTGGACGGTCGCCGAGCCAATCTACCTCGACATCAACACCAACATCCTCTTCACCGACAGTTACCTCGACAAGACCCTTGGCGACCCGCAAGTTCAGTCGCTATTGAAGACAGTCCCCGCCGACCGCCAAAAGTCGAAATACGGCTCTCAGACCCTCGTATGGCACAAGATAGAGAGCAACTTCTACAACGTCAAGCTATTCCGTTTCACAGAGCATTACGGCAAGAAGATTTACGGCGTGATTTTCCCGGCTGTTACGGTGATAGAGTGCGACGACGAAATCAGGGACGTGCGGCTCATGGCGGGCAGCAATTCCGCGTCGAAGTGGTACCTCGACGGCGACGAAATCCTCACGATGTCGGGCGACCGCCGCATGGTCAGGGACGACTGCGCGTCTAAGTCCGTAACGCTCAAAAAAGGCACAAACGTCCTTTCCGGCCTCGTCATCAACGGTCCCGGCATGAGCGACTTCTGCGTCCGCTTCATCGACAATGACGGCCACCCCGTCAAAAATTTCAAAATAAAATAATAATTTTTCAGACACGGAACACACTGAAAACACAGAAAAAGGAATGTGAAAATGAAATATTTTTTAGCAAAAATATTTACGGAAACCACGGAAACTAAATTCCGTTTTTTCCGTCAAAAAATTTAAAGTATTTAAATTTTTTTTCCATAAAGAATCTGTGTTTTCCGTGCCTTCCGTGTCCCCCAAAAAAAGCATATAAAATGACAAAGAAATTTCTGTTTTCAATAATATTCGCGTTGACGGCGTCGGCGGCATCGGCGCAAGTGGGCGCACCCTACATCCACGACCCATCTACATTGGCAGAGTGCGACGGCAAGTATTACACCTTTGGCACTGGCGGCGGCGGCTTGATTTCCGACGACGGCGGCTACACGTGGCACGGCGGCGCAGAGCGTCCCGGCGGTGGTGCTGCACCCGACGTTTTGAAGATTGGTGACCGCTATTTGGTGGCATACAGCGCGACGGGCGGCGGTCTCGGCGGCGGCCATTACGGCAAAATCCTCACGATGTGGAACAAGACCCTCGACCCCAAGTCGCCCGACTTCAAATTCACTGTCGCAAAGGAAGTTGCGGCATCAGACGGCGTTGAGGACTGCGACGCCATCGACGCGGGGCTTCTCTACGTCAAGGAACAAAACAGGCTGTTTGTAAGTTACGGCACGTATTTCGGCAACATCCGCATCATCGAGCTCGACCCCGAGACGGCGGCGCGCAAGTCGGGCGCAAAACCCGTTGACGTTGCCATCGACTGCGAGGCGACCGACCTTCTCTACGTTGACGGCTGGTACTACTTGCTCGGCACCCACGGCACGTGTTGCGATGGCGTAAATTCCACCTACAACATCGTCGTAGGCCGCTCGAAGGACATCTACGGCCCTTACCTCGACAATAACGGCCGCGACATGAAACAGGGCGGCGGCAAGATGGTGGTAGCCACCTACCAAAAATCCGTCGGCGCGGGGCATTTCGGGCGTTTTGTGGTTGACGACGGTGTGGAAGTGATGTCGTGCCATTTTGAGGCCGATTTTGAGCGCAGCGGCAGAAGTGTGCTGTCTATCTTGCCTCTGACGTGGAAAGATGGCTGGCCCAAGGCTGGCAAAAAGGTTACTGGCGGCGTCTACACGATACTTTCGGCGCGTCGCGGCTACGCTTTGGAACTTGCCACCGACTTTGTCCGCATCGCCCAAGACCGTCAGATGTGGTGGCGCATCAACCCCGACGACCCAGTCAAGGAACTTCCCTTGCAACAACTTTCCGACGTGGAATCCTCGTGGCCAAAAGCCTCTGCGCCCGCCCGCCTGAGCGACTTCATGCTGCGTCCCAACCAATATTGGAAAATCGAGCCTGTGGAAGGCAAAGGCGGCTACCTCGGCAATCCGTATTTCAAGATTACCATCAACGGCACATCCCGCGCCCTCGCCGCCTCTACCGGCATGGACGTAATCGTAGCGGACACCTTCACCGGCGACGACACGCAGCTCTGGCGCATCGAGCAATGCACCGACGGCACCTACCGCCTGATGCCCAAGCGCGTCCCCGGCATCCCCGGCCTCAACACCAAATACGTCCTCTATTCCATCGCCGATTCCACCCCCATCCTCAAAGAATGGGACTCGACCAGCGACAACGCAAAATGGGAATTGGAAAGGTGATTTATTGTTTTTGGTAGAGACGTTTCATGAAACGTCTCTACAAAGATGTATATAATTTTTTTATACGCCTCTTGCGCACCTCGCAAAAGCCGAGTATATTTGCAGAGGCGTTCAGCCGGGTATAAGTAAAAAACTATATCATGTATAGAATTTTACTTATACGTGTTGGACGGTTGGAAATAATGATGTATTTTTGCTAAAAAGTTGAAAACTAAATTATTATACATTTGGCCAGTACTGAATACGACTGGCGACATATTCCGGCTGTGCATCGACATCGTTGACCAATTCGGGAAACTGGTGGGGTGGAATTATTACGAAACCAACACTTATCTGTTTCTCGTGGCGCAGCCAGTCATATATGTGATTCTCGGTATTACAACGGCGGCGTTGAACCTGCATGTTGCCATCAGGTACAAGCCATCCGTCGTGTTTACGGTAATATTGTCCGTGATTGCCGTCATAGGCCTGTGGCATGGATATTACTGGTGGAATGAGTTTGCAACCAACACCCTGCCGCATTTAGACAATCCGACACAGCTTGCAAAAGATGTGATAAAACAAATGTGGCTGGAAGGCAAAACGCCTGAGGGGTACGAAAGAATCAATTACCGTCGGTACGTATTCTACTTTTTGGGGTATGTAATGATGTTCATAATCGTCAATATTCCTCAATTCGTTTACAAACGGAAGAAACAACGCCCCCCTACATCATCACCCTTATCCGGCCGTCTTCCTTGACGAAAATAGGAAAATTTTGTTTGTGCAACAGAAAACAAATTGTTACTTTTGCCAAATAAAAGCTTTGACAAACACATTTAATTATGAAAGACATCACCAAATATGCAATTATTATGACTATGGCAGGATCCATTGCCGGTTGCAACACGCAGCCGCATTCACAGACTTCCGACATCGACGCAAAGGTCGACGAACTTTATGCGCGGATGACCAAAGAGGAGCGCGTGGCCCAACTTTGCGGCATCTACATGACGCAGTTTTTCGACGAGGACAATAAGTTGATGCCCGAAAAATGCGCCGAAATCATCCCAAACGGCATCGGACATTGTTCGCAGTTCATGCTCAACACCCAACTTCCGCCCGAAAAAGTGCGCGACATGGTCTCGCAGATGCAGGAGTGGCTCATAAAAAACACACCGAGCGGAATCCCAGCGTTGATGCACGAGGAAGTTTTGAGCGGCGTCAACGCAATGGAAGCCACGGTATATCCTCAACAGATTGGCCTGGCATGCTCGTTCAACCCCGCGCTCGCCGAGAAGAAGACCTACGAGACAGCGACCGACCTCAGAAAAGTGGGCGGATTCCTGTCGCTCTCGCCGATGATAGACGTTGTGCGCGACCCATCGTTCAATAGGCTTGAGGAGTCGTATGGCGAGGATTCGTACCTTTCGGCGGCGATGGCGGCGGCGTTTGTGCGCGGATTGCAGCACGGCGACCTCAAAAAAGGCGTTGCGGCATGCACAAAGCATTTTCTCGGTTACGGCGGTGGCGGCGACGCTCCCAAAAAGGAACTTATGGAGGAAATCCTCCTGCCCCACGAGGTCTGCATACGCAAGGAAGGCAGCAAGGTCGTCATGACTGGCTATCATGCTGTTGACGGGACTAAATGCGTGGCAAACAGCAACATACAGCAAGAAATCCTCCGTCAATACCTCCATTACGACGGAATCATGGTGAGCGACTACGGCTCTATCGACCAAGTGGACGACAATCTTTCGCCGCTCCAACGCGCCGCCGCAGCCCTCAACGCCGGCAACGACGTGGATTTTCCGCAGGGCGACAATTACAAACTCATTCCCGAAGCCATCGGAAAGGGGCTTGTGACGGAACAGACATTCGAGGCGGCAGTAAAGCGCGTTTTGAAATTCAAATTCATGGTCGGCACTCTCGGCGACGGCGCGAAACTCTACGACGAAGGCCCCATCAAGTACGACACACCCGAGGAGCGCAACACCGCCTATCAACTTGCCACTCAGTCGGTTGTGATGTTGAAAAACAACGGCGTACTCCCGCTCAGGAAGCCGTCGAAAATCGCGCTCACGGGGCCAAACGCCAACACGATGTGGGCGATGCTCGGCGACTACACCTACCAGTCGATGCGGTTCTTTTGGAAAGGCACATTCGAAGACGGGCTTCATCCAAAAATCGTAACCCTAAGGGACGGACTTTCGGGCAGGTTGCCTGACGGTTATAGTATTGATTATCAACGAGGCTGCGACTGGACGGAAGAAGTGGAGACAGTCGTGGAACAGAGCGGCGACCCGCGTGTGGCGTACCTAAAATCCATCCAAAACCGAATGATTGACAGCGGCGAAAAGTCGGACGAAAACGCCGCGCTTGCGATGGCAAAAAAGAGCGACGTCATCATCGCAGCCGTCGGCGAAAACGCAATCCTCTGCGGCGAAAACCGCGACCGCAAACATCTCCGCCTGCCCGGCCGTCAGGAACAATTTGTGCAAAAACTCATCGCCACCGGCAAGCCGGTCGTGCTTGTGATTTTTGGCGGCAGGGCTCAGGTAATCAGCGGTTTGGCGGAAAAATGCGCCGCCGTAATCCAAGCGTGGTATCCGGGCGAGGAGGGCGGCAACGCTCTCGCCGACATCATCTACGGCAACGTCAGCCCGTCGGGAAAACTCTCCGTTTCGTACCCCGCCGAGGAACTCCACGAGCCGATTTGTTATAATTATGGTCTTGACGGCGACAAGCGCACAGCCTATCCGTTTGGCTACGGCCTGACGTACACGACGTTTGAGTATTCCAACATCGCCGCCGACGCGACCGTCCCGACCTCTGCCGAGCGTTTCAATGTGAGCGTTGACGTACATAACACCGGCACCGTCGCCGCCGACGAGATTGTGCAGTTGTACGTTTCGCCCACCGACAATAGTCAGAACATCAAGCCGATACAACTTCAAGGATTTGCCCGCGTTTCGCTCAATCCGGGCGAAAAAAAGACAGTGAAATTTGCCGTCGCGCCCTCGCAGTTAGGCTACTACGCCAACGGCAAGTGGAATATCGCCTCTGGCAAATTCACTGTCAAGATTGGTGCCTCCTCCGCCGACATCCGCCAACAATCCACCGTAACGCTTACCGGCGAGGCGTTAACGATGGATTTGCGTAAAGAGTATTTCGCGGAGGTTTTGTAGGCGGTCTACCTCACGACTTGCGTGAACTCAGGCTCTGCGCCGTCAGATACGATGACGAAGATTTTTGATTGGGAGGTGTTGCCGTCGGGGGTCTTGTTCTCAACGGTGAATAGGTACTCTACGCCGTTTGCGATGTCGCGTTTGCCAACTGTCAAGGGCGAGCCGAGCGGCATTGAGTAGCTGCTGCACGCCGCATCAAAAATCTTCTTTTCGTCTTCTGTTACAGGCTTTTGTTCGCTGAAGTCGGGTAGGGTGGTCTTCTTGCCCTTGGCGATTCCACTGTTAATGAGAAACGTCTCGATTTCGGCCTTTGCCTTCGAGATTCTTGCGGCGCGTACACCGTATCCGTCGAGGACTTTGGTGTCTTTCAGTTGGTCTTTCAGGTTGTCGGTGCTTGTGTTAAGACCGCCGCTGCCGAATGTGCAGAACGGCACAATGACCTTGCCCTTGAGGTCTGTGGCGGTGATGAACGACATCATTGGCGATGCGTAAGTGCCGCCCCAAACCGGGTAGCCGAGATAGATTGTGTCGTAGTCGGCAATGTTGTGTCCGATGGGCTTGATGGCTGGGAGAATGTCTTTCTGACGCTCCTCCTGCCACCGCTGGATGGTCTTGCCAAAGTCGCTGTCGTAGGGCTCGTTACATACTATCGAGTCAATCTCGATGCCGAGCCTTTCGCTGAAGATTTTGGCGACCTTCTCGGTGCCGCCGTTCTGCGAGTAGTAGACAACGATAGATTTGGATTTTGTAGAGTTTGTTGTGGAGTTTGTGGCGTTATTGCCACCCTGTGACGCACAACCCGTCAGCATCGCCGCGGTGGCGATCGAAAGTGCAAGTTTATTCATTTGTTGATTTATTGATTTTTGATTTGTTGATTTTTGATTTTTTGATTTTCGATTTTTGATTCCTCATTCCTCTCTCCTCATTCCTCTCTCCTCTCGTATTTCCTGCAAAATAGCACGTAGCATACCACGCCGAGGCTTACGGCACATGCGCCGATGAGGGCTGGGGTGTGGTAAGTTTCGGGATTGGATTCGACGATTGGAAGTCCGCCGAGCCATGCGCCGACGGCATTGCCAAAGTTGAATGCAATCTGCACCATTGCGCCGCCCATGAGTTCGCCGCCCTTGCTATGTCTCACAAAGAGAAGCTGTTGTGGCGATGAGACTGCGAACAGTCACGCTGTGTTGACCATCATCAGTGGGATTGCGCACCAGGCGATGTGTGCGGTCAGGAAAGTCATCACGAGCGACACGACCAGCACAATCAAAATCCCGCGCCCGGTATGCCCGGGACCGAATTTGTCGGACAGTTTGCCGCCGAGGAAGTTGCCGCCGACCATGCTTCCGACACCGAAGAACGCGCCGTGTGGCGTTCCTTGTAAGAATCTGAATATCAATGCAATCGTGAACTGCCACTTGGATTCGCCGTCGGGCGCGGGACACATCGCCATCATCAATGCCGACAGCAAATATATGCCCATCAGGAGGTAGAGGATGTTGCGCAGTTTCCATGTGCGCGCGAACAGTGCCACTGCCGGTGCGCCTACGCAAACTCCAAGCGCATACGCCGAAATCAGGTGGCCTGCTTCGGCAATCCCTACGTGGAAGTCTGTGGCGATATAAGGCAGTATGCCCATCATCACAAATTCCGAAATGCCAAGTCCAAATGTGCCCAAGGCGAGGGCTACCAACCCTTTTTTCATTTTTATAAATTTTCGACTCTCAACTTTCAATTTTCACTTTTCACTTTTCAACTTTCAACTGAATTTATCAGTTTATAAGCAATCGAGCCTTCGGGTGGCGTCGCCGGGTGGTTGCCTCTGTCAAACCATGCTGCGTCGGCGATTTCGTCAGGCTGTAGCTTTATTTCGCCGCTGTCATATTCTGCTGTGAAACCAAACATCAGTTGAGCCGGGAATGGCCAGCTTTGGCTGCCGAAGTATTTCACGTTCTTGACCTTAATGCCGGTCTCCTCCATGATTTCGCGGTGGACGGCCTGCTCGATTGTCTCCCCGGCCTCCACAAAGCCCGCAAGGCACGTGTAGATGTCCTGGTTGCGCTGTGCGTGTCTGGCGAGCAGAATTTTGTTTCCTTTTTTGACTAACATTATCACGCAAGGATTAATCCTCGGGAAAATTTGGTTGGCACATTCGGGACATTCCATTGCTGTAAATGCCTTGCTTTCAATAAGTTTTGAGCCGCACCGTCCACAGAACCGCGTGTTGCGCCGCCATTCGAGCAGTGCCTTTGCGCGCGCCATGTTGAAGACGTGGGAGTCGTCCATGGTCGCGAACTTACTGCGCACCGTCGCCCATTCCAATCCTTCGGACAATGTGTCGTCTTTCCCTAATCCGATGACACTTAACTCATTGGCGCGTTCAGTGTAAAAATCTGCGTCGGGATATTTGGCGTGGACAGTCGCCATGTCGCTGCTCGTAACTGGCTGACCGTCAGTGTGCACTGCGACATCTTTGCCTTGGAAAATATAGTTGTTTATGAAAACTTCCATTATTTTTCACATTATAGTTTACCCTCTGTGGCAATATATTTCCACAGCGGAGCCGCCATCATCGCCTGGTGGAACTCGTCGTTTTTGAGCATCCTGATGACCTCGTCCTCGTCCATGAGGTAGATTTTGATGTCCTCGGTCTTTTCCAAATGTTGGGACGACACACGCTCCACGCCCTTTGCGACGAATGTAAAGCTGTTGTTCGTGCAAGCTCCGGCGTTTGGGCTTATGGTCATCAGCAGCGACCACTCGCCGCCAGCATAGCCGGTCTCCTCGTAAAGTTCGCGTTTTGCGGCGTCCATCGGGTCTTCGCCTTGTTCGACGCAGCCCGCCGGAATCTCGTATGCAGTGAGTTTTTGGGCGTGGCGGTATTGGCGTTCAAGAATGTATTTGCCGTCTTTTGTGATGGCTATTACGTTACAAAATTCGGGGTACTCGAGGACGTAAAACTCCTTGATTTCCACGCCAGTTGGGAGTTTGACATGGTCGCGGCGGGCGGTGAGCCACGGGCGGCGGTACAGATATTCGGAATCCAGGACTTCCCATGCCATTGGATCCTTGTCGGTAGCAGGTGGTTGCATTGTTGAATATGAAGTTAACACTATTTTTTAATACCTTTTCATCGCGCGGTCGATTTCCCTTGCGGATTCACGCTCCTTGATCGACTGGCGCTTGTCGGCGAGTTTTTTGCCGCGGACGAGGGCGATTTCGAGTTTTGCGTAGCCACGGTTGTTGATGAACATGCGCAGGGGGACGATGGTGAGGCCAACGTCCTGGACCTTCTTTTCGAGTTTGCGAAGTTCTTTGGCGGTGAGCAAGAGTTTGCGCTCGCGGCGCGGGTCGTGGTTGACGTAGCCGCCGTGGGAATACACGCCGATGTACATGCGGACGTAGAGTTCGCCTTTTTCAAACATGCAAAACGAATCCACGAGCGATGCCTTGCCGTCGCGGATTGATTTGATTTCGGTGCCGAGAAGTTGGATTCCGGCGGTGAATTTTTCAAGAATCTCGTATTGGAACGTCGCCTTCTTGTTTTTTATGTTGATTTGTTCAGCCATTTTTGTTCAATTCACAATTCATAATGCATAATTGCCATCCGGCGTTGGTAGAGGCGTTTCATGAAACGTCTCTACAATAGAATAATGCAGATTTTAATTAATATTAATTTTCAATTTCTAATTTTCAATTTTCAATTTTTAATTTTCAAATTCCTCGCGTCATGCGGACGCCCAATTATGAATTATGCATTATGAATTATGCATTAATTCCCGTGCGTTTTGCAGTGCCGCGTCGGTGATTTTTTCGCCGCTGAGCATCGAAGCGATTTCGCGGATGCGGTCGTCAAGGGCGAGGGGCTTGATGTCGGAACGGATTGCGCCGTCGGCCTCGTGCTTATAGACTTTGAGGTGGTGGTCGCCGCACGCCGCTACCTGCGGAAGGTGCGTGATGCAGATTACCTGCATGTGCTCCGACATCCGGCGGAACATCGTGCCCATCTTGCCCGCAATGTCGCCCGAAATGCCGGTGTCGATTTCGTCGAAGATTATCGTCGGCAACTTGGACGAGCGCGAGAGGATGTATTTGAGCGAGAGCATCAGCCGCGAAAGTTCGCCGCCGGAAGCCGTCTTGGAAAGTTCGCCCATCGGGACGTTCTTGTTCGCGCTGAACATGAACCTCACGCTGTCGCTGCCGTTGGGCTTGAAATCAGGGGTTTCATTAAATTCAACGTCAAACTGCGAATCCTTGATGCCCAGCGATTCCAAAAGTCCAAATATCTCTTTCTTCAATTTCGGGACCGCGTCGCGACGGCCTTTGCCTATCATGCCGGACTTTTCGCGAAGGTCGGCTTCGAGGGCGGCGACTTCCTTTTTGAGGTCGTCGGTCTGTCCGTCAACGTTGTCAACGAGCGAAAGTTTCTGCGCCAAATCCTTGTGCATCGCGATGAGCTCGTCGGTGGTGGCGGCACCAAATTTCTTTTGCAACTGGTATATCGTGCCGAGCCTTTCGTTGACGATTTCCAACCGTTCGGGCGAATATTCGGTGTTTTCGTCGATGTTGGCAATCTCGCGGCTGATGTCGTTGAGCTCGATGTACGCGCTGTCCATGCGGTCGGCAAGTTCGGCGGCCTTTGGATAGTAGCCGGATATTTTGCGAAGTTCGGTAATCGAGGATTTCAACTTCTGCAACACCGTGCCGTCCTCCGCCCGCGTCAACTGGTCGCAGGTGCTGGAAATCGCCATCTTGATGTCCTCGTTGTGGGTGAGGATGTCGAGTTCCGATTCCAATTCCTGTTGCTCGCCCTCGCGAAGTCTGGCCTTGTCGAGTTCGTCAAACCTAAAATGCAGATATTCAGCCTCTTTTGCCATTTCTTTGGCTCGCTTCAAAAGAGAATCGAGCCGCGACTTCGCCTGTTGCCACTTATGGAAAACTTCTTCATATTCAGCGAGTTGCTTCCCATTTTTGGCGTATGCGTCGATAAGCCCCATCTGAAAATCCTCGTAACCAATCTCTAATGTCTGGTGCTGCGAGTGGATGTCGGTGAGACGCTGCCCGAGTTCCTTGAGCGTCGCGAGGTTGACCGGCGTGTCGTTGACGAAGGCGCGGGACTTGCCGCTGTCGAGGATTTCGCGGCGGATCTCGGTGCGGTCGGCGTAGTCGAGGTCGTTGTCGTCAAAAAAACTCCTAAGATTGTATGCGCTGACGTCGAACTCCGCCTCCACGACGGTCTTCTTCTCGCCCTGTTTGATGACGGAAACGTCGGCACGCGCACCCAATATCAGCGACAACGCGCCCATCAGAATCGACTTGCCCGCGCCGGTCTCGCCTGTGATGACCGTCAGACCGCCGCCAAACTCGATTTCCGTCTCCGAAATCAATGCGTAGTTGGATATTTTGAGCCTCAAAAGCATTTTTTCCTAATTAATTAACGGCTGCAAAGTTAAACAAATTTTTGCAAACGACACCGTAAAAATTATACAAAAAATTAAAATGAAATCTTTTGGATAAACGCCGCCTTTTGTTAATTTTGCGACGAAAATCAATACAAACACCAATTTCAATCACAACATAAATGAGCGGATTTTTTGGCGTGGTCTCCCATAAGGACTGTGTAAACGAGGTGTTTTACGGCACCGACTACCATTCGCATTTAGGCACCAAGCGCGGCGGCCTTGCCATCTTCAACAATGCCTCCGGCACCTACTACCGGGACATCCACAACCTTGAAAACAGTTATTTCCGTACCAAATTTGGTGACGAAGTGCTTGGCTACCATGGACTTTCGGGCATCGGCTGCATCTCCGACACCGACGCGCAGCCCATCCTCAGGCGCAACAGCATCGGCACCTACGCCGTGGCCACCGTCGCAAAAATCAACAACATAGATGCGCTCGCCGACGAGCTCATGAAGGAACGCATGCTCTCGTTTTCGGAACAGAGCGACGGCAATTTCAACCAGACCGAGGTGATTGCGCTGATGATCCACGAGGGCAAGGATTTCGTGGAAGGCATCAGGCTCGTGCAGGACAAGGTGCTCGGCTCGTGCTCGATGCTCGTGCTCTACAACGACCAGATAATCGCCGGACGCGACAAGCTCGGCCGCACGCCAATCGTAATCGGCAAAAAGACCTTTGAGGACGGCACGACGGCATATTGCGCCGCGTCGGAATCGACGTCGTTCCTCAATCTCGGCTACAAACTCGAGCACATCCTCGGCCCGGGCGAGATAGTGTCGGTAACCAAGGACGGCTGGCAGACACTCGGCGAGCCGCTGCCGCAGAGCCAGGTTTGCTCGTTCCTGTGGGTGTATTACGGCTACCCTCCATCGGTATATGACGACGGAATCAACGTTGACACAGTGCGTTACAAATGCGGCGAAATGCTCGCCAAGTCCGACATGGCGGATGCCGAGGCGCACAAGCCCGGCGCGCCGCAGCACGACGACATCGACTTTGTGGCGGGCATCCCCGACAGCGGCGTAGGCCACGCGCTCGGCTATTCCAACACGCGCCACCGCCCGTACATGCGCCCATACGTGAAGTACACGCCCACGTGGCCGCGCAGTTTCATGCCGCAGGACCAGGCGCAGCGCAGGCTCGTGGCCAAGATGAAGCTCATCCCCAACAAGGACATCATCAACGGCAAGTCGGGCGTTTTCCTCGACGACAGCATCGTGCGCGGCACCCAACTCCGCGACAACGTGAAGGATCTCGTGGATTGCGGCATCAAGGACGTCCACATGCGCATCGCCTGTCCTCCGCTGGTATTTCCGTGCGAGTTCCTCAATTTTAGCCGGTCGCGCTCCAGCACTGAACTCGCCACGCTCCGCGCCATCATGCGCCTCATCGCGCCCAAGGTTCGCGAGCGCGAGGGCATCTCCGAGACCAACATCGCCAAAGATCCGCTCCGCACCGCCTGCGTCAAGGAACTCGAATCGATGGACCTCGCCCCCTACGCCGCCCCCAACACCGACGAGTACAAGGCGATGGTGGATGAGATGCGCAAGGACCTCGGCCTGACGACCCTCAAATTCCAAAAACTCGACGACCTCGTGGAAGCCATCGGCCTGCCCAAATGCAAACTCTGCACGCACTGTTTCGACGGCAGTAGCTGGGGGTATAGGTAAAAGTACATATATAAAACAAACCCACCACGGTGCAAGGGCGCATCGTGGTGGGTTTGATGTGGGTGGGGGAAATCTCTATTCGAGGAATTGGTTATTATTGCCGGTGTCTTCCCCTGAAAAAAGTTGACTCAAAAACGAGAGTCACACAATGTATAAAGACAAAACCGAGAAACGCCGGAAGTATTACGAAGAAGTGATACGGCTGCACTTTGAGAAAGGCTACGGCGAAGACCGCATAGCAAAAATTTTGCCGGTTGGACATACAACAGTTAACAGATGGATTGCTAACTTTGTAGCCGAAAACAACAATAATCCGGAAAACGTCGCCATGCGAAAGAAAAAACGCAGGACGGCTACCACTTTTGCCACCTGTCGTTGATACTGGACGCATACACCGAAGAAATCGTCGGCTGGAGCGTGGGTCCGACACTCGACACGGAATATCCGCTGCGGGCTTTGGACATGGCCTTGGGACGCACAGCGGGCAAGGCTGTCAACCTTGTCCACCACTCTGACCGGGGCTGCCAATATGCCAGCAAGGATTATGTCAACAAGCTCAATTCCAACAATATAATGATAAGCATGACCGAAACCGGCGACCCGAAGGACAACGCCCAGGCGGAGCGGATCAACAACACAATGAAGAACGAACTGTTGTACGGCAAAGTGTTTTACAACATCGACGAAGTGCAGACCGACATTGTGCCGTTGCTGTATTACACAGGCTATCTCACTATAAAAGAGTTCGTTGAAGATGAACGACTTTATATTTTGGGTTTTCCAAATTATGAGGTTGAGATGAGTTTTTTCAAATCGCTTGCGAGGGAATTTTATGGTTCGCCAGATAGCGAAAATGGTTTCAAATATTCTAAGTTCCTAAGCGATTTCCGCGCCGGCGATATTGAAAGTGTAATTGAACGAATAAAGGCATTATTCTGCACTTTGCCGTATGCCAACGACAAGAGTGTGAAACTTGTTGAACGTGATTTCCAAAATGTAATCTTTTTGGTTTTCAGTATTTTAGGTGAGTATATCATTGCTGAACCTCACTTTTCAAAAGGTCGCGCCGACGCAATCCTCATCAACAAGACTTACGTCTATTTGTTTGAGTTTAAAATTGACCAGGACGCCCAAACTGCACTTAATCAGATTGATGCAAAGAACTATGCCGGTCGTTTCAAAATGGACAACCGCAAGATATTCAAAATCGGCGTAAATTTTTCAAGCACATAAAAAAATATCGTGGATTATAAGGTGGCGGAGGAGTAATTGGAAGACATGGCTATCCCACAGGACGCACTTGACGACTTGTATTTCCACTGTTTATGAAAGATAAAAACCTACGGTTTCGCTTTAACCGTAGGTTTTTGTTATTAGAATATATTGACATCTGCAAAAAAATATTTACCGTCTATATATTCAATCTTTGTTGCATAAAGAATGCCAACATCGTCGATATGTTGCACAATTATAGTAAACGACATTAATATTTTCTTTTAAATGAGCATATGGTTTGTAATTGCCCATTAGGTATAGCCCATCTTGCAAAAGCTTCGTCCACTTT